>JAYVWH010000520.1:0-5930 GCA_043786265.1 Kofleriaceae bacterium
CGCGAGCCCGAGGCGGATCGGCAGATTGAACTGCTCGCTGTCGTAGTGAAACCGCAGCGGTGACAGCTCGGCACGGCCGTTGTTGAACTTCACCTTCGAGATGTCGACCTTCGCGACGAAGAACTTCATCCCGCCTTCGACGTATGGCCGCAGCAGCGGCTCGACGCCCTTGGGGATGTTGTACTTCTCGCGGCGCAGCCAGGTGTCGAGCCCTGTCGAGTCCTTCGCGCCGAGGATGACGATCTGATACTCGCCGACCGCGAACTTCGCTTCGATCGTCACGCCGAGATCCTCATCGGAATCCTTGGCCCTGGCGCTGCTCTTGCGCGGTGCTTCGGACTTCGCCATCTCCATGTCGTCTGCGTAGTCGGGCTCGACGTAGCACGGGTCTTGCTCCCAGTACTCGACGAGCCGCGGCGCGCCCATGCGCTCGACGCGATCGAACACGTCGTTCGGCAGCGTCTTGACGTCGGCTTCCTTGAGCACGACGGGCACCGGAATCACCATCGCGAACGCGCTCGGCGGTCCCTTGTAGTTGTTCTGCATCGACAGCACGGTGCGCGTGCCCTTGCGCATCAGCACGACCTGCGTCGCATCCGCGAGCAGCGGCGCGTCGCCCGGCGACACATAGAAGCCACAGAACGCTTCGGCGGCCCGTGGGGCTGCGAGCGCAAGTACGAGACCTAGCAACAGCGCGCGCTTCATACGGACTCCTTACGCTTGGTTCTGCGCCGGCCTGCGAGCAGCAGCATTCCCGCGCCGACGATCCCGGAGCTTGCATCGGTGGCACCGTAACCACAGCCAGTCTTCTTCTTCACGAGACCGATTGCGAGTAGCGTTCGCTTCATACCTTCCTCCTCCTGCGGCGCAGTACAAGCAGCACGACGCCCGCCAGCGGCAGCACACCACCGCGATCCGTGGCCTGGCAACCACAGCCGGTCTTCTTCTTTGTCGAGGAGCTCGTCACACTAACGCGCTTGCCACCCAAGGCGCTGCCGGCCGCCGGGCCTGGGCTCGGTGGCTCTGGTGCCGACGCACCAGCTTTCAGATCGATCTCGGGAACATCACGGACGACGACGGCCGCGAGCTTGACCGCATCCCGCGGCGCACTGGCGAGGTCGAGCGCGGGCCGGGTGCCGACCGCCTGAAAGCCAGGCTGCGCCTGCACTTCGGAGGGCGGGCCACCCCACTGGTTGCGCACCGGGTTGTTGCACTTGATCGGACCGGTCCACGGATAGCGGATCGCGTAGCGCCCCTGGAAGTTGTTGGTCTCGTCGGGCTGGGCACCCTGCTCGAGCTTGCCGCCCGAAGTCACGTGCTCGCGCCCGCCGACGATCGGCATGGCCTGGGTGAACACGAGGTCCTTGTCGAGGTTCTTGCCGTAACGCGCGTGGAGACGAGTGAGCACGAAGTCCTCGTTGCCGTACGGTGTCGGATGCTCGCGCGATCCGTCGAGGACATCAGCGCCGAGCGTTGCGAAGTCGCTGCCGTCGAGCGCCGGGCCCGGACACGGATCGCACGTCGTCGCCTGCCACGCATATTCGGTGACGACTGCGCCCTTGTTCTTCTCGACCGTGGCATCGAACAACGCGGCGTAGAACGCGCCGAACTTGTCCTTCACGGCCGGCTTGACGTCGATGTTCGTCGGGATCGTGACGTTGGGATAGTTCGCGACCGCATAGCGCTGATTCGGCGCGAGGATATTGACGATCAGATCCTGCGTGCCGCCGCTGTTTGCGAGGCCGAGACGGATCGGCAGCGCAAACTCGTCGGCGTCGTAGAAGAACCGCAGCGGCGACAGCAGCGCGTGGCCGTCCTCGAACTTGACCTTCGAGGGGTCGACCTTCGCGACGAAGAACTTCATGCCGCTCTCGACGTACGGCCGCAGCAGGGGCTCGGCGCCGGCCGGGATGTTGTACTTCTCGCTGCGCAGCCAGGTATCGAGGCCGGTCGAGTCCTTTGCGGACAGGATCAGGATCTGATACTCGCCGACGGTGAATTTCGCCTCGATCTTGACGCCCATGTTCTCGGGCGACTTGGAATCGGACATCCGGTCGTAAGCGACGGCGCTCTTCGACAGCGGCATCCTCTCGTAGTCGATCTGCGGCGCGCACGGGTCCTGCTCCCAGTACTCGACGAGCCGCGGCGCGCCCATCATCTCCACGTGTGCGAACACGTCCTTGGTCAGCGTCTTGACGTCGGTCTCCTTCAGGACGACCGGCACCGGAACGACCATCGCGAACGCTTCTGGCGGCCCCTTGTAGTTGTTCTGCATCGCGAGCACGGTGCGCGTGCCCTTGCGCATGAGCACGACCTGCGTCGCGTCGTTGAGCAGCTGCGTGTTGCTACCGCCCACGTAAAACCCGCAGAAGGCGTGAGCGGTGGTGGGGACTGCTACAGCAAGGAGTGCGACGAGCACCAGCGTGGAGCGCATTGCCGGGCAGTCTCACCCGCGCATGAATTGCGGTCCACGCGCACCACCACAAACCGCGCGTGCTTCTGGCGTAAGCTCGGGGGGAGTGACAGACGTCAATCAGCTAGCCGTCGAGCTCGCCCGTGCGCTGATCGCTCGCTACGTCGTCGCGACGAGCCAGCGCAAGCGTCACACCGGCGGCAGTGCTTTCGCGGTGTCGGCCGACGAGGTCGTCGCGACGCTCGCCGCGCCGCCCCCGGTGCCCGACCTCACCGCCGAGACCGCACGCGTGCAGGCCACACGGGTCGCGCTCTACGACGCATGCGTGCAGCTGCGCTCGCCGCTCGGCCAGCTCGTCGTGATGTTCAAGCTCGATCCGATCGATGTCGACATCGTGAGCATCCTGCTCGCCCCCGAGCGCGACCACGACCTCGAGCGCGTGATCTCGTTCGCGCTCGACGACTTCACGCGCAAGCGCCCCGACATCGCGTTCCTCGCCCGCGTGATCGGCGCAGACGGCGATCCCGACGCGGTCACGCAACGCTTCGACGAACCACATCCGCTGCGCCGCCACGGCCTCGTGACGTTCGCCGCCGGCTCCGATGTGGCGGCGTCGCTGCGCAGCGTGCGGCTGTCTGACCGCGTACTCGCGTTCCTGCGCGCCCACGACACCGTCGACGAGCTCGTGCGCGGCGTGCTGTCGATTCGCGGACGCGTGATGCCGGTCGACCAGATCGTCATGGCGCCCGTGCTCATCGAAGAGATTCGACGTGCGCTCGCGCCGCCCACGGCTCGCGTCGTTCTGTGTGGACCGAGCGGCACGGGCCGCGCGCTCGCGGCCGAGGCAATCTATGCCGAGAGTGGGCGCGTCGCGATCCGGATCGATCTCGCCGGCATCATCGAAGAGGGCCGCATCGGCGAGCGACTGACGGCCGCGCTCCGCGAGGTCGTGCTCCGGCGCGGCGCCGCGATCCTCGACGCGACCGGCCTCAGCGAGCTGCCGCGCGAGCTGCGCAGCGCGATCGTCGTCGCGAGCGCAGATCTGACCATCCCGCTCGTCTACTTGGTCGAGCAACCGGCGGCGTGGCTCACGCATGGTGTCTACGGTCTCGTCGAGGTCACGGTCCCAGCGCCGAACTTCCGCCAGCGCATGGCGTTGTGGCAGCAAGCGCTGCCGCCGCCGCTCGCGTACGACAACGATCTCGAGGTCGTCGCCGCGCGCTACGCGTTCACCGCCACCGCGATCAGCAACGCGGCGCGCCGCGCGGCCACCGCAGCACGCCTCCGTGACCCGGATGATGGTGTCGTCTCACTCGACGAGCTGACCGAGGCGTCGCGCCTGATGTTCTCGCATCGGCTCGGGACGATGGCGCAGCGGGTGCCGCCCGGGTTCACGTGGGAGGACCTGGTCGTGCCGCCGGACACGCTCGCGGCACTACGAGAGGTCGTGCGGTTCGCGCGCAACAAGCCGTTCCTCCTCGAGGAGTGGGGCTTCGCGAAGAAGCTGCCGTACGGCCGCGGCGTGTCGGCGATCCTCGCGGGACCACCGGGCACCGGCAAGACGATGGTGGCGCAGCTACTCGCGAAGGAGATCGGCTTCGATCTGTACCGGATCGACGTGTCGCAGATCGTCAACAAGTACATCGGCGAGACCGAGAAGAACCTCGCGCGCCTGTTCGACGAGGCCGAGAACTCGCACGCCGTGCTGTTCTTCGACGAGGCCGACTCGCTGTTTTCCAAGCGCACCGACGTGAAGTCGAGCAACGATCGCTACGCGAACCTCGAAGTGAACTACCTGCTCCAGCGCATGGAGATCTACGACGGCGTCACGTTGCTCGCGACAAACCTCGAGCAGGGACTCGATGAAGCCTTCAAGCGACGCGTTCGATTCTCCGTGCAGTTCGAGCTGCCGAGCGAGGTCGAGCGCAACCGGCTCTGGCAGAGCATGTTCCCCGTCGAGACACCGCTCGCGCCCGGCATCGACTGGACGACATTGGCCGCGAAGTTCGAAATGAGCGGCGGCTATATCAAGAAGGCGGTGCTGCGCGCCGCGCTGCTCGCAATCGAAGAACGCCGCGCCGTCACGATGACGGATCTGATGGAAGCAGCACGTCAGGAGTACCGCGAAATGGGCCGCATCATCTGACGATCGTTGGGGACTAAAGCAGGGCCCGACGCGTAGAATGGAGACCATGGCTCAAGCGGAACGGGCGAGTACAGGAGCGGCTCCCGTTCTCGCCGAGCACGACCTCGCCCCGGCGATGGTCTCGCAGCTCGCCGAGCCGGTCCGGCAGATCCTCGATACGAAGGACCTCCAGAAGATCGTCGCGTTTCTCAAGGGTTACGGCGGCGACGTTGCAGAGGTGATGCAATATCTCCAGGCGCATCACGGCAACGGGTTCTGCGAGTCCGTGGTCGCCGCGCAGAAGAAGGCGGCGGAGCCGAGCGCCTGGGACAAGCTGCTCAAGGACGGCAAGCTGCGGCTGGTCGAGACCAAGGCCGAGGCGGCTCCCGCGAAGGCCGAGGAACCCACACAGGCACCTACACCCGAGGCGACGGCTGGCGAAGTCGGTCCGACGATGTCGGGTTTTCGCGACATGACCACGTCGCTCGCGGGCGACAAGCAGTTCGACCTCGGTTCCAAGACCGGTGCCGCGGGCGGCAAGCTGGTCGATCACAAGAAGGCGATCGAGCACTCGCACGGCAAGACCGAGGTCGAGAACAAGCTCGGCGAGGGCGAGCTTGCCGGTGGCGGCAGCGCGACGGCGAACGCGAAGGATGGCGTCGCACTCGCGGGCAACGCCGATGCGAAGGCGCACCTCGTCAACAGCACTGTCGCGATCAACTCCAAGCCGTTCACCCACGAGCTGTTCGGCGAGTCGGTGACCGCACAGTTCACCCTCGGTCTGTCCGCGCACACGTACGCGGAGGCCAAGGGCAACCTCGGTGTCAACGTCGGCTGGTCGGGGCTCGCGGCGAAGGCCGAGCTGACCGGTACCGGCAAGGGCGACGCTGCGGTCACCGGCGCTGCATCGCTGACCTGGGCGAAGAAGGCACCGTCGACATACGCGGCAACGCTTGCGAGCAACGGCGCGTGGCGAACGATCCTTGGCAAGTATCTCCCGGCGTGGGCGATGGCCGCGCTCCCCGAGTCGCGCGTGCAGAGCTGGCTGACGAGCCTCATCGAGCTCGTGGTCTCAGGGACCAGTGGCGATCAGCTTGTGCTCGGTGCGAGCACGAGCGCGAGTGCGCGCGGTGACCTAGGCCTGCCCGGCTTGTCGTTCCAGGGCGGCGGGCTCCACGTCAAGCCAGGCGCCGGTCTGGCGTTCGGCGGGGCCGATACCAACTTCGACGTTCAGCTCGGCGCATCACCGGGCATGGAGCTGCTCACGCTGCTGTCGTTCGGTGGTGGCGCGGCGCTGTTCAACAAGCTCGCACCGAGCCTCTCGATCAAGAAGTTCCTCGAGGATCGTCTCGACGCATCGCTCGACAAGCACGAGCATGACCACGAGCACGA
>JAYVWH010000521.1:0-1736 GCA_043786265.1 Kofleriaceae bacterium
GTGTCAGGCGAAGCGATCGTGAAACGGAGCGCGCAACCACTAATCGGTAGACAGCGTCGGGGCGGTTGATACGCTGCGCCCCGATGATGAGGGGGCCACTCATGCGCAGTATTTATGCACTCGTGTTCGCGTCCGCTTTTGCGGCGTGTACGTCTTCTGGAATGGGCGACGATGGAATGGGGAGCGGGTCTGGCTCCGGTAGCGGCAGCGGCAGCGGCAGCGGCACGCTCGAACCGCCGGCGCGTGGCTTTCAGATCAAGTCGCCGGACGTGACGATCCACGCCGGTGAGGAGATCACGTACTGCTACTACTTCAAGACGGCGAACACCGAGGCGATGACGATCAAGAAGTGGGAGTCGGCGTGGACCGCCGGCAGCCACCACGTGATTCTGTTCACCACGCCGCAGCTGTCGGGCACCGAGGGCGCGATCGAGCCGCATGCGTGTGGCTTCGGCGGCAGTGGCGGTATCAGCAACATTCCGTCGTGGACCTACTCGGCGCAGCAGAGCCCGTCGAGCCTCGACCTTCCGTCCGACGATGGTAACGGCGTGCCGGTGGGCATGGACATCGCGGCACATCAGTCCGCCTACCTCGAGATCCACTACAACAACACGGGCGACGACGACGTGCTCGCGAGCGCGACGATCAATGCCGACGCGTACGATGCGGGCACCGTCACGACGAAGACGTTCGCGTACGTCACCTATCGCAGCGGCTTCACCGTTCCTGCGATGGCCGGCACGGGCTCGATCCCGCCGTACAAGGTCACCAGCACCTGCAACATCCCGGCGACGTCCAAGGTCTGGTTGATGTCGACCCACGCGCACAAGCAGGCGGTCGATACCAAGGTCGTCGACGGTGCAAACATCGGTGGCAACCTCGTGTTCGAGAGCATGGACTGGGAGCACCCGGGCGCGAAGCGGATGGACATGCCGTTCTACAAGTTCGCGAGCGGCAAGCTGACGAACGAGTGCACGTACGTCAATCCGACGAACGCGCCGATCGATGAGGGCTCGAGCGCGAAGACGAACGAGATGTGCATGGCGTCGGGCTACATCTTCCCGGCGACCAAGTCGACGATCTGCTACGACGGCTACGTGTTCTGATTCAGTGATCAGTCATCGATGTCGATGATGATCTCTTCGGACATGATCACCTCGCCATCGGGCGGCTGAGTCGGCGGCGTCACCGTCGCGGGCTTGTCGGCCTCGGGCACTACAGCCGGCTTCGCGTCGGGGACGACCACGGCGGCGACGGCTTCGTCGTCATCGCTGGTCTCGACCGCAGTCGCGACCGACGTCGGGTGAGGCTCGATGCTCTCGCCGCCATCGTCAGCGGTGGTCGACGCGGCCGGCCAGCCGAGTGGCACCGTCTTGGCGTGCTGACAGCCCGTGGTCGCGAGGGCAAAGACGACAGCCGACAACCAGCCACGCATGGTCCTTAAGGTAGCATGGCCGCCTCATGGTCGAAGTTGGCAAGAAGGCACCTGCGTTCAACCTGGAATCGAGCGACGGCGGCAAGGTCAAGCTCGCAGATCTCGCAGGCAAGGTCGTCGTCCTTTACTTCTATCCGCGCGACAACACGCCTGGCTGTACGGTCCAGGCCGAGGGGTTTCGCGATGCAATTCCGGCCCTCAAGAAGCTCGGCGCCATCGTCCTGGGTGTGAGCAAGGACTCGATCGCGTCCCACTGTAAATTTCGGGACAAGTACAAGCTGTCGTTCCCGCTGCTGACCGA
>JAYVWH010000522.1:0-3808 GCA_043786265.1 Kofleriaceae bacterium
CGCCAAGTTTCAAGCCGCGATGAAGGCGTACACGAAGGCGTACGCGTTCAAGCATCCGACCGGTCGCGACTTCTACGCGACGCTCGAGGCGGCCCTCGAGCAGGATCTGAGCTGGTTCTTCGATCCTGTGTTCCAGCACGTGGGCGGCAACAAGGCTCGCGTCCGCTCCGCCGAGTGTAGGCGAGCGCACCCGGCACGCGGTGTGTTCAACGACGTCATCAAGGCGGCCGATGCCAACCCGACGCCCCCTCCCGCCGAGCCAGCCGGATCCGCGATCCGCGACCGCAAGACGGTGACGAAGACCGAGACCGAAGCGCCTGACACCGGAACGTACATCTGCGAGGTCATCGTCGAGAATACCGGCACCATCCACGTGCCGTTCGACATCGAGCTCGCCTTCGCCGACGGCGCGAGCAAGCGCGTGACCTGGGACGACCGTGGTGGGGCAAGCTGGCAGCGATTCGTCGTCGAGCGCAGCTCCCCGCTCGTCGAGATCAACCTGGACCCCGAGCGCAAGCTCGCGCTGTCCGATCCGACGAAGCATCGCATCCGCATCACCGGCGACGGAAATGCGGCGCTACGTGCGGGCGCGCGCGCTGCATCGTGGGCGCAGTTCTTCATGCAGCTGGTGGGGCCCTGATGGCGCAACGCCTCGGCCTGCGCGAGTTGTTCGCGGCGCTACCGCGTGCGCTCGGTCGGTACACCGGCACCTTGCTCACGGTGTTCGTCGTGCAGAGCGTCGTGGTGATCGGCTGCATGATGGCCGTTGCCCTGGTGCTCGCGAGGACGTTCGCGAAGCTGCCGATGTTCGACGATGCGGTCGACGGCGACCTCATCGCGATCCTGTACTGCTTACGCTACGGCAAGGACGCATTGTTGGCCTCGGCAGGCATCATCGGTGCCGCGGTCATGATGTGGCAGCTGGTGTCGTGGTTCATCACTGGTGGCATCTACGGCGTGCTCGCGAATCGTCCCGAGGGCCGGCGTGATACCGCTCGCACGTTCGGCGCATCGGGCGCGACCACGTACCTGACCTACGCGCGCCTCGCGCTGTGCTCGCTGCCGGGCATGATGCTCGTGTTCTGGATGTTCATGCGTGGGTGGGCACTCGTCGAAGGTCGCGTCCTCGTCGTGCTCACCGTCCCGGAGCTGATCGGTCAGCTCGCGCTCGCACTCGTACCGGGCCTTCTCGTGCTGCACGTGCTGTGGACGATCAGCGACTACGCGCGTGTGGAGCTCACAGTGCGAGGTGAGTCTCACGAGCCGGGTGTCGTGATGACTTACGTGCGCACCGTGGCGTACGTCATCAAACGGCCGATCACGCTGTTCCACGCCGGTCTCGGCTGGATCGCGTTCGCGCTCGTCACCGTCGGCTATATGTACCTCGCGCAGGGACACCCGATGTACGGCGCTGAGGGCGCGGTCACACTGTTCGTGATCCGGCAGGGCGTGGCACTCGCACGGACAGCGATCCGTGTAGGTGTGATGGCCGGGCAGATCGAGCTCGGCAAAACACGTGCAGTGCCGCCGCGTGTCGTCGACGCAAAGAGCGATGCCAAGAAGAGCTGATAAGCTCCTCGGCATGCGTAACCTTATCTTTCTCGCGTTGTGTCTCGCTGCGACCGGCTGTGGTGGCGACGACAGTGTTGACTCCAACGAAGGCGCGCGCCGCGCTTACCTCGGTCTCGATGGCTCGATCGAGAAGACGATCGCGCTCGGCTTCCAGGGCTTCAACGCCGCGAGCAGCGCGAACATCGATCCGCAGACCGCCGCCGGCGACAAGGCCGGCACGCTCACCGTGACCGGCAAGGTCGACCAGGGCTCGTCATCCAACAAGGGCATGCGCCTCAACGTCGGGATGGTCAATTACGACGATGGAGACATCTCGATCAACGATAACGGTGACAAGGTCCACATCGTCTACAACACGTCGACCGACATCACGATGCAGCCGTATGCAAACCTGTCGCTCAAGAACTTCCCGGGCGGCACGCTCGACGGCACGCTCGACTCGAACGCGACGATGACGGGCGTGTACACGCTCAGCGGCGGCCTCGCCGGCACGCTCACTCTGACGCTGACGATCATGGGAACGACGATGGCGGGTCCGACCGCAGGCGACGTCGTCCGCGTCCCCGGCACGACGACCGTCACCGGCACGGCCACCAACAGCGACGGCGGCGTCTACGACATCAACATCACGATCTAGACGAGCACGCCGGGATTCATGATCTCGCGCGGGTCCCACGCGCGCTTGATCTCGGCGAGCGCGGTACCGACGAGCGCGGGACGCTCGCGATCGTACCAGGGCCGATGCATGCGGCCGACGGCGTGGTGGTGTGTGATCGTGCCGCCCGCCGCCGCGAGTGCTTCGGCGGCCGCGTGCTTGATCGCGCGCCACTGCGCGACCTCGCCGCCCGGCTTCGCCGCGCCGACGAACGTGTAATACGGCGCTGGTCCGTCCGGGTAGACGTGCGTGAACCGGCACGACACGATTCCGCCACCGCACTCCGCAGCGAGCGCGCGTTGCACGGCGGCGACCACACTCGCGTGGAGCGCGGGGAACTGGGTCCACGTGCACGCGGTCTCGAACGTGTCGCTGAGCACGCCGATCGACAGCAGCGCCGATTGAAGGTACGGCGCGTCGAAGAACGCCTGTCGCCACGCCGCCGCCTCACCGCTACGCGATGCATCGTCCTTGTCGGTCGGGCCCGAGACGACGCTGCCCCCGTGATCGCGGGCAAGCTCGACCGCGCGCGTGAGCCACGCCGTCATCGGGTGGTCGGCCGATTCGAAGCCGATCAAGAGGACGCTCGTGCCGTCGAAGCGCACGCGGTGCAGCTTGGCCTCGTTCGGATCGAGCAGGCGCGCGTTCGCGGGTTGCAAGCCGGACTGAGCGAGGGCACGAGCGGCGGCGACACCCTGATCGAAGTGAGTGAACGCGACGCTCGCCGAGCCGCGCCAGCGCGGGCGCGGCACGACGCGCATCCACGCATCGGTGATCACGCCGAACGCACCTTCGCTGCCGATCAACAGGCGTGCGGGCTCGGGGCCGGCACCAGAGGCAGGGTGGCCGTGCGTCGCGATCGTGCCGCGCGGCGTGACCATCGTGAGCGCATGGCAGTGATCGTCGATGTGGGTAGGTCCCGTCGCGTAGTGGCCACCCGCGCGCGTCGCGAGCCACCCGCCGAGCGTGGAGAACTCGAAGCTCTGCGGGAAGTGACGCAGCGTGAGGCCGTGCGGTGCGAGCTCGTCCTCGAGGCGAGGTCCCAATGTTCCGCCGCCAATGCGCGCGAGCCGGCTCGTTGCGTCGACCTCGTGGACACCGGCGAGTGCGCCGAGATCGAGGCTGACGATCGGCACGCGCGTGCTGGTAATACCGCCGTGACCGCGGGCGGCGGCGGCGTCGACACCGAGCACGACCGATGTCCCGCCACCGAACGGGATGACGCTCCATCCCTTGGCGTCGCATATCGCGAGCACGCGAGCGACCTCGGCGGCGTCACGCGGGCGTGCGATCACCTCGGGGGCGGCGGCGAAATCACCGGCGAACCCCGCGACGATGTCGACGAACGCACGGCCCCGGGTGTGCGCGGCGCGATCGCGCGGGTCCTGGGTCGCGAAGTCGGCCAGGCTGTCCGGAACGCGGATCGACGGATCGTCGACGATGGGGTCGTTGGACGGCAAGCCGCGCAGCGCCGGTGCGACGCCGGGAACGAGTGCACCGACCATCGAGACCATGCCTTTGCGCGCGGCCTCGTCTGGGAACCGGTCGGCCCACCCCCACGCCCACAAGCTGCGCTTCCGC
>JAYVWH010000523.1:0-1577 GCA_043786265.1 Kofleriaceae bacterium
CGTTCGTCTGACGACCGCGCGGTGCTCGTCGCGGTCGATGTCTGGGGGGTGGGCGCGATCGCGTACGAGCTGCTCAGCGGACGATCGCCGTGGCTCGCGCGCGGCGCGGATGATCTTAGCGCCTGGGAGATCGCAGCATCGTCCGAGCGACCGCCGCCGTTGGAGCGGACGGGCGACGGCCACCGGATCCCACCACGGCTGCGCCGCGTGATCGAGAAGGCGATGGCGACCGATCCGAAGGCGCGCTACGCGAGCGCTGCTGCGGTCGCGAACGAGCTCCAAGCGTTCCTGAGCCAGAAGCCGACGACGCTCGATCGTTCGCGCCTACTCCGCGTGGCGTTGTGGGGCCGTCGCAACCCGCAACTTGCCTTGTTCGTCGTCGTCGCGATCGGACTGACCGCGTTGGCGGCCGGGACTCACTCTACCGTGGCTCGACTGCGCGGCGAGCGTGACGCGCTAAACGTAGAGGTCGATGCGCAGAGGGCCGAACGGACGAAACTTTATTCCAGCGTCGAGCAAGCACGCACCGAGCTCGAACAGACGCATTCGAAGCTCGTCGCCGAGCAGCAGAACCTAGGCAACCTCGAAAAATCGATCGCCGACGAACGCGCGTCTTACCAAACGCTGATCGACGCGAAGGAAACGGCGCTCCAGAACGCGACGACGAGCACGCGCCAGATCATGCAGCAGCTCGAAGCCTCTCGTCGCGAACGACGCGCGGCCGATCTCGCTCGCGAAGCGCTGGAAAAGAAGATGGAAGAGCTTCGTCGGGAAGGTGACAAGGCGGCAAGGGACCGCGATCGAATTCGCCGCGAGCGCGAAGCGGCGCGTGCCGAGCGCGATGCGGCACGTACAGATCGCGACGCCGCGGACCGCGAGCGTGATGCTGCGGTGGCGGAACGCCATATGATCGAGGAGCAGGTGCGCTCACTGAAGGCCGAGCTCGACCGCGTCGCGAAGGCCCGGGCGCTGCGCAAGTAGGGTGCCAGCAGCCGTTTTGCACGCGTTCGCGTGAACACCGCAGCCGGGGTGCCGTCTTCGAAGATGTGAGCGCGCAACATGCCTTACGCCTGCGCAGCCTCGCTGCGCTGTGCACGCTGATCCTCACTTTATCGATCGCCGGGTCCGCACATGGCGCATCACGTCCTACCCACCTCCGGCTGCCGACGTCGCACGGCCCCGTTCACGTGTGGTCTCCCGCGAACTACTAGCGCGATACCGCCGGCATTGTGGTCTACGTCCACGGGTACTTCACCGATGTCGACGACGCGTGGAAGGAGCAGCAGCTTGCACGCCAATTTGCGGAATCCGGAATCAATGCCCTGTTCATTGCGGGCGAGGCCCCCAAAGGACTGCGAGACGAGGTCAACTGGACGGATCTCGGCGATCTGCTCGATGCGGTTACAGCTGGCACTCGCGATCCGTTGCCGGACGGGCGGGTCATTGTCGTCGGCCACTCGGCTGCTCACCGCACGATCACAAGGTGGCTAGGCAATGATTCGATCGACACGATCGTGCTCGTCGACGCGCTCTATGGGGAGATGCCGGAGTTTCGCGAATGGCTGGATGCGGATGAA
>JAYVWH010000524.1:0-3680 GCA_043786265.1 Kofleriaceae bacterium
GCCGACGGCCCAATCTTGTCTTGGTTCTCGCGTCAACTTCCTTCATGCAGGCGTTTGTCGTCGGACAACGACTCGTTTCTGCGAAGGTAGGGCTAGCGATTGATCAACCTCCGCACCGCCTTCGGCGCTGCTGCGCGGCCCGGCTTGCCGGGGCTTGCGATTGATCAACCTCCGCACCGCCTTCGGCGCTGCTGCGCGCCCCGGCTTGCCGGGGCTTGCGATCAACGCACGGTCTCGTAGATGTTGCCGGCTCGGCTGAAGATCAGATAGTCGTCGGTCTCCAGCACGAACGGAGCCGCGTCGCGGACGTTGACCGTGTTGAGCTCCGAGACGGGGACGGGCGTGGTGAACGTGCCGTTCGTATTGCGCGTCGCCCGATAGAGGTCGCGGATCGCGCCGGCGTGGAGGTAGATGATCGCGGCACCGTTGGTGATCGACGGCGCCGCGATGTCGTCGGTCACGTTGAGCTCGGTATGGATCGCAGGTGCTGAGAACGTGACGGCCGTCGACGCGCGGGTGTAGACGTACATGCGGTTCGGGGTGCCGTTCCGCACGACGACGGCAGTCAGGCCATCCGGCGAGATCGCGACGTCGCCATCGCTGCTGGTCGACGACAGGTCGGTCGCGATCACCGGTGCTGACCAGGACGTCGTGAACGTCGACTTGTAGATCTCTTCGTTGCCGCTGCGATTCGACGTGAAATAGAGCGTGTTGCCGTCGCCGCTGATCTCGGGCGACACTTCGTTGAAGCCGACCGCATTCACCGCGGTGAGCAGGCTGAACGAGAACGTGTCGGTGACCGCGCTGCGCGTCGCGATATAGATGTCAGAGTCGTTCACGGCGGTGTCCGCGGTGAACACCACGGTCAGCTTGTTTGTCGTGACGGATGGATCGTCCTCGCCAGCGCCGGGGGTCTCCAGCGTCGTCAGGAGCGTGGGCGTGCCCCACGGAATGTACGGCGGGCCATCGATCGGCGCGTCCGCGACGATCTGCGACGTGTCACCCGGCGCATCGAACATTTCGCTGTCGTCGAACGGGTTGCTGTCGCTCGGGGCCCCAACCACGAAGCACGTGCCGGCGCGGCATTCCTGACCGGTGGGGCACTCATCGCCCGGGCCGCACGGCGCGCCCGGCTGCGCGCTGGGTCCGTAGCACGCGGCCGCGAAGATCGCGGCGATTGCCAGGCTGCAGCGCATATGCCTATGGTAACCCGATTGGTCACCTACGCACCGCCCTTCGGCGGTGCTGCGCGGTCCGGCAAAGCCGGACCTTGCTCATTACCCGCGCAGAAACGTATCGACGGCGCCCGCAGTATCGCGGCCTTCGGCGATCGCCCACACCACCAGCGACGCACCGCGGTGTGCATCGCCAGCGCAGAACACACCCTTCGCGGTGGTCGCGAACTGCTTGTCCACGGCGATGTTCTTGCGCGCGTCGAGCGCGAGGCCGAGCTGCTCGACGATCGGCGTGGTGTCTGGGCCCGTGAAGCCAAGCGCAAGGATCAATGTCTCGACGGGAAGCCGGACATCGGCGCTCGGATCATCGACGCGCACGCCGTGGAGCGCGACCAGCTTGCCGGCCTCGCCCTCGAGGTGCGTAGTGCGGAACGCGAACGCCCGCTCGCCGCCCTCTTCTTGCGAGCTGGACGTCCGAATGATGAATGGCCAGCTCGGCCACGGGTTGTCGTCGGGGCGCGCGACGGGAGGCTGCGGCATCAGCTCGATCTGCGTGACGTGTGCGGCACCCTGGCGCAGCGCGGTGCCGAGGCAGTCAGAGCCGGTATCGCCACCGCCGAGGATCACGACGCGCTTGCCGCGCACGTCGAGCTTTGCAGCGTCGCGCTCACCAGACACGACTTGGTTTTGCTCGGTGAGGTAGTCCATCGCGAGCAGGACACCGTCGAGCTGGCGGCCGGGGACGTCGAGCTCGCGAGCGCGCTGGGCGCCGACCGCGATCACAACCGCGTCGTGGTCAGCGCGCAGTTGCTTCCACGTCGGTTGCTTTCCGACCGACACGTTGCACTTGATCTCGACACCTTCGGCTGCGAGCAAGGCAAGCCGACGATCGAGGACGTGCCTCTCCATCTTGAAGTCGGGGATGCCGTAGCGCAGCAGCCCGCCCGGGCGGGCCGCGGCCTCGTAGATGATCGCGGTGTGACCGGCGCGGTTGAGCCGAGCTGCGGCGGCGAGACCGGCCGGCCCGCTGCCGACGATCGCGACCCGCTTGCCGGTGCGCTTCGCAGGCGGCCGCGGGGTGACCCAGCCCTCGGTAAACGCCCGCTCGATGATCTCGCGCTCGAGGTGCTCGATCGTCACCGCGCCGGCGCGCGAGCCAGGGACCGCGAGCACGCACGCGGCCTCGCACGGGGCAGGGCAGAGGCGGCCGGTGAATTCCGGGAAGTCGTTCGTGATCTGGAGCTGCTCGTGCGCCGCACGCCACCGATCGGTCCACACGCCATGCGCGAAGTCAGGGATCGGGTTCCCGAGCGGGCAGCCCTGCGTGCAGAACGGCACGCCGCAGTCCATGCAGCGCCCGCCTTGCTTCTTGGTCTCGGCGGGATCGTCGGGCAGCTCGACCTCGCGCCAGTCGCGCAGGCGCTCGTCGACGGGCCTGCGATGCGGCTCGGCACGCGCCCACTCGAGAAAGCCCGTGGCCTTACCCATCACTGACCTCCCGCGACAGCGGCGACGGGCGGACGCGGGCGAGGCACGGACCGGCGCAGCTCGAGCACGCGCTTGTACTCGGTCGGCATGATCTTCACGAACCGCGACGCGATGTGATCCCACGTGTCGAGCAGCTTCTTGCCGCGCGCGCTGCCGGTGAGACGCACGTGGTCCTCGATCAATCCGTGCACGAGCCACATGTCGCTCTCGTCGACGAGCGGTTCGAGCTCGATCATGTCGAGGTTGCAGCGCGGCCGCAGCGTCTGCGTCGGATCGAACACATAGGCGGTGCCACCGGACATGCCGGCGCCGAAGTTGCGGCCGACCGGACCGAGCACGATGACGACGCCGCCGGTCATGTACTCGCAGCCGTGATCGCCGACGCCTTCAACGACCGCGCGCGCACCCGAGTTGCGGACCGCGAATCGCTCGCCACCGAGGCCGTTCGCGAACAGATCGCCCGCGGTGGCGCCATACAGCGCGACGTTGCCGATGATCACGTTGTCCTCGGCGGCAAAGCGCACGCCCGCGGGAGGCTTGACCACGATGCGGCCACCGGATAGGCCCTTGCCGATGTAGTCGTTCGCGTCGCCCGCGAGCTCGAGCGTGACGCCCGCTGCGAGGAATGCGCCGAAGCTCTGGCCCGCCGAGCCTGTAAGCCGGACGGTGATCGAGCCATCGGGCAAGCCCTTCGCGCCGTAGCGCCGCGCAAGCTCGCCCGACAGCAGCGTACCCGCAGCGCGCTTGCTGTTATCGATCGGCAGATCGAGTGTGAGCGGGACGATTGCGGGCGCCAGCGGTAGCTGGCCAGCCCCGGGCTCCAGGTTGAGCTTGGCGAGGATCTGGTGATCGATGTGATCTTCGAGCGGCCACGGCTGCGCCCGCGTGAACGTGCGCGGCAGCTTCTTGTGTGCGACCGGCGGCGTGATGATCGGCGTGAGGTCGAGGTCGCGGGTCTTCGCGTGCTTCTTCAGCGCGCGCTTCTTGACCTTGAGGTGCTCGACCTTGCCGATCACC
>JAYVWH010000525.1:0-2535 GCA_043786265.1 Kofleriaceae bacterium
GGGCGGGCGCGCGTTCCCGTGGCGGCTCAGCCCGCGGCGATCGCGAAACTCGACGACACGGTCCTCGTGCAGCTCCGGATCGCAATTGCGGCGACCGGCACCCGGGCGCAGCAGCTCGTCGCTGCGGAGATGTTGAGCGAGATCGCGCGTGATGTTCGCTTCAAGCTGGGCGCGAGCTACACATTCGACGCCCAACTCGCCGAGACTCGCCTCGCGAATTTTCTCGTGTTCGCAGGCTGGATCGACGCCGCTCGCGCCGCGGATGCCGTCGAGCTGGTCCGCGATCGCATCATCGAGCTACGCCGCGATGCGACGGTCGCGGCACGCTCGTTCGTCGTCGCGAGAGACCATGTCCTCACCACGCTGCGCTCACGCGTGGGAAGCGCGTCCGCACTGGCGGCGCGTGTCGAGCATGACGTGGAGCTCGGCCGTCCGCCGCTGTCGGATCTCGACGCCACGCAGGCTGTGCAATCGCTCACGATCGCGGACATGACGGAAACGCTGCACGGCGTTGATCTCGCGCAGGCAACGGTCCTCATGGACGGTCCCAAGGCCGAGATTGCCCGCGCGTTCGAGGTGCTCGGCCGCACGCCGCGCTACGTCGAAGCGCCCGCGATCACGAGCACGAGTACTTCTGGACCGGGGGAGACCATACCGGCGTTCGTCGGCGAGCCGCAGGAGGTGTATCGCTCTTCGCGCGTGCCTGCACTGACCGAGCAACCGCCGGCACGGCGACTCCTACAGTTGTCGGCAAGCGCGGCGCTTGCATCGGTGACGAATGAATCAGCGGTGGTGTCCGGCACGACCGTGGCAGCGGCGGTTGGTTATCGCTACGCCTGGTACAACGCGATCGGCGCATACGTCGACATCGGCAGGTTGTCGGACACGAGCTCGAGCAACGGCTTGCCGCGCACCGTCACCATCACTCCGCTCGATGTGCTCGTGCTCTGGCATCTTGGGAGTGGCCAGCGCACCTGGGGCGAGCTCCTCGGCGGTGTTCACTTCCAGCACTCGAGTGCAGATTCCCAGTGGCGCGCCGGTGCGCTGTACGGCGTGCAGGCAGGCCTCGACGTCATCCGCCACCGCGATCACCGCATCGGCCTGTTGCTGCGGTGGGAGAGCACGACGCACTCCGAGACCGATTACCAGGCACTCTCGCTCGGCCTCGTCTACCGGCAGTGATTCCGTTCGCGCCCAGGTGCATCACGGGCCCCAAGCGCACGTGGTTCCTGCGATGTGTGCCACTCGGCGGCCGACCGTTCCGAAGCTCGCCGATTTCCGGGCGAGATACTCATCAGCTCGCCGCTTTCGCGATGCACCGGACCGCCATCAACTGTGGCGTGGGCGGGGACATGACACAAGTCGCAATGTTCGCCCCCAAAGCCTTGCAACATCGCGTCAATTCGATTATTGCCTTAATCAATGAACGCGCAGATGGAGCTTGGTTTCTCCGCCTCCACGGCCCAAGATCCGGTGGCCGTTCATCCGACCGATCGCCCTGCCCGTGGAGGTCGTCGCGACGGCGCTGGACGCAAGAAGTCCAAGCTTCGCCGTGATCCGGTCCATCGCACGCGTCCCGAATTCTCCCGTCACCATCCACAGCACATCGTGCTGCGCACCAAGGCCGAGGTTGGCCGGCTGCGTCGCGGGCCAATCTATCGGTCGATGCGCAAAGTGCTAGCGCGTACTCTCGGTCTACTCGGGTTCCGCGTCGTCCACCTCTCGATTCAGCATAACCATCTCCACTTCCTCGTCGAAGCGGGTGGCAAGGACGCGCTGCGGCTGGGCATGCAAGGACTCGCGATCTCCGCGGCCAAGGCGATCAACCGCGCGTGCAAGCGTACGGGGAAGGTGTTCGAGTACCGCTACCACGCGACCTCGATCCGCTCGCCTCGGCAGGCGCGCAACGCGCTCGCCTACGTCTTGAACAACTGGCGCCGCCACAACGAGGACGAGCGTGCGCGAGCAGCGCGCTTCGCAGCGATCGATCCGTACTCGACGGCGCGCTTGTTCACCGGCTGGAAGGAAGGCGATGCCGTGAAGATGCCACCCGGCTTTCGGACCCTCGCGCCGCTGGAGGTCACCGAACCCAAGACCTGGTTGCTGAAGATCGGTTGGGAAAAGGGCGGGACGATCAGCGCGTTCGTCACGCCGGGCACCATCTAGCAACACCCGTTGGTCGATCGGGCAAGCGCGTCGTGTGGACTCGGCTCTGTCGGGCGGAACCGGATTCGCCCACGAACGCACCCACACTTATCAGGTACGGACGTTTGGGCCGCCGTAGGACAACATGATGGGAAACGAGTTTGAGACCGCAGCCTGCGGTACTGAATCGATGTGGTGGAATGATCGCGGACTGACCTCGCCATGAGGAGCGGCTCAACGAATTCGTGAACGCGACCGCCGCACGGAGTCGCAATGGCCAACCCGAACGGGCCGCCCCCCACGCATATTCGGAGATGAAAATGCGCGCCTCTACGTTCTCGCTAGCACCCAAGATGCCGATGATGCGCGGCTGGCCCTGCGCCCGCTGAC
>JAYVWH010000526.1:0-3014 GCA_043786265.1 Kofleriaceae bacterium
CTCAAGGCGACTGCGAAGGAGCTCGGCCTCGTCGCCAAGCTGCCCGCGGGAAAGCATGGCGGCAGCTGGCGCGCATCGATCGAGGGCCTCACCGTCGCGGGTGATGTCCGTCGCTCTGTCGACGATCGCGCGCTCGAGATGTTCCACGTGATCGGTCCGGTCGAGCAGACCAAGCTGCTGTGCTTCGCGGAGCACATCGCTGCGATCGCGGGCACGCAGGCCGTGGTCGGTGCGACGGAGGACGAGTTCTGGTTCGTCGACAAGCCGGCTGCGAAGACATCGAAGTCCAAGACCAAGGCAAAGACAAAGGCGAAGGGGAAGAAGACATGAGCAGCACGTCCGGCATCTATCCGATCGGTTCCACGGGGTTGCAGCTGTCCGATCGCGAGACCGCGCTGCTCGATGCACTGCCCGACACTGCGAAGCACAGCCGCCCGGCGACCCACGCCGAGCTGCATCGCGCGATCGTCGCGGTAGCCAAGCGTCACGACTACGCGCTCGACTTCGATCTCGCGGGCACCGGCTTCACCGCCGTCGTCGCGCGCGACCTCAAGGTGATCGCGAACAAGCGCGGTAGTGGTGAGGAGACTTTCTACTGCCAGGCGTCGAATGACGACCTGCTGCGGATGCTCGCCGAGGAGATCGCGAAGGCCTGCGGTCCGCAGATCGTGCTGCCGTCGGGTGGCGACGAGGGTGTCCTCGTTCTCGCGCCGAACTGAACGATGTACCTGCACGGCTTTCTGGCCGGGCGATACCTCGCGCCGATCACCGTGCAGCCCCACGCCTTCCAGTGCGGCAATCGCGTAGGTGTCGTCAATGGTGTGCCAGCGACCTCGGCGCCCAAGCACCGTCACGATGACCGCTACGACGGCACCGCAGAGATCTTCATCGAAGGAATCGACGCAGGGCTTGCCCAGCACTCGGCTGCCGCCGCGCTCGCGCCGGGCCTCGGCACGCTTCCGTTCGACGCCGCCTGACGGCACCCGCTGCCCTGTGGCATCGTCGGGGTATGACGCGGACCCTGATCAAAGATGGAACGGTTATCACGGCGAGTGACACGTTCGTCGCCGATGTGTGGATCGACAACGGCAAGATCGCGGCGCTCGTCGCGCCGGGCACGCAACTCGGAAACGCCGACACCACGATCGACGCCAAGGGTCAGTACGTGATCCCCGGCGGTATCGACTGCCACACGCACCTCGACATGCCGTTCGGTGGCACGAGCTCCGCCGACGACTTCGACTCGGGCACGGTCGCGGCGGCTCACGGTGGCACGACGACAGTCGTCGATTTCGCGATCCAGTCCAAAGGCAGCTCGCTTCGGGCGGGCCTCGACACGTGGCACGCGAAGGCCGAGGGCAAGGCCGCGATCGACTACGCCTTCCATATGATCATGACCGAGGCCAACGCGAGCACGCTCGAGGAGATGGCGGGCGTGGTTCGCGAGGGCGTGACGTCGTTCAAGATGTTCATGGCCTACCCGGGCGTGTTCCTCGTCGACGATCAGCAGATCTTCCGCGCGATGCTGCGCGCTGGTGAGCTCGGCGCGCTGATCACGATGCACGCCGAGATCGGTCTGCCGATCGACGTTCTGATCCAGCGAGCGCTCTCGGAAGGTCACACCGCGCCCGTCTATCACGCGCTCACGCGTCCCGAGGTCGCCGAAGCAACGGGCACCGAGCGCGCGATCGCGCTCGCCGAGATGGCGAAGGTCCCCGTCTACATGGTCCACCTCTCGGCGCAGCGCGCGCTCGAGCGGGTGATGGAGGCGCGTGACCGTGGTCTGCCGGTCTACGCCGAGACCTGCCCGCAGTACCTGTTCCTCGACGAGGATCACCTGCGTGGTGAGCCCGGTAACGAGTTCAAGGGCGCGGGCTACGTCGCGACGCCGGCACTGCGTCTCAAGCACCACCAGGAGCATCTCTGGCGCGGTCTGCGCAACTACGATCTCTCCGTGGTCGCAACCGATCACTGCCCGTTCTGCATGAAGGATCAGAAGGAGCTTGGTCGTAACGACTTCTCGAAGATCCCGAATGGAATGCCGGGCGTCGAGACCCGGCTTCACCTCCTGTGGGAGGGCGTGACGCAGGGCAAGATTTCGATGAACCGCTTCGTCGAGATCACCTCGACGGCGCCGGCGAAGATCTTCGGCATGTACGGCAAGAAAGGGACATTGGCGGTCGGTGCCGACGCCGATGTCGTCGTGTGGGATCCGAAGCGCGAGAAGGTCCTCGGCAAGGACACGCTGCACATGCGCGTCGACTACTCGCCGTACGAGGGGCGCAAGGTCCCGGCGAGCCCGTCGCACGTGATCTCGCGTGGTGACCTCGTGGTCAAGAACGACCAGTGGGTCGGCAAGACGAAGCAAGGTCGCGGTCAGTTCGTCAAGCGCGGCACATTCAATCTGTAGCGCGGTATCGTCGGGGCAATGCTCGCTGCCCGGCCGCGCCTGGGCAGTTGTGGCCCGCGCGCGCAACGAATCCAGCCTCCGAATGGCGCGCGGCTCACAACGTGCGACAGGCGCTAGCATAGTCGCGGGCGCGCCACGCAGACAGTTTTTTTGGGGAAGGGCAGAGGGTGCTCGCACGATCGGCCGCGAAGACAACGCGGCAAGATCCGGGGTGATCTGTTGACGAGATCACGCGACGGCGGAGATCGATCCGAGTGTCGACTGAGTCGGACCGGGTAGTCCGAGCGCAGCGCGCGCGCAATGATGCATGAGGGTCGGCTCGTTTGCCGGTCGCAGTCCTGTTCACAGCGGCAACTTTTACCTCGCCGATCTACGAACGCAGCAAGGGACCAACCTCGACGGGCTGGCCGCTTGTTCGAGAGTGGGCTGCTACTTCAGCTCGCCTTCGTTGTCGTTATCATTGTCGCCGTCGTCACGCTGCGAACGATCCGGCTTGCCCGGGATCATGCCCGCGAGCTTGTCACCGTGGATCTTGTTGCCTGACGACACGGTCGCTTCGCCGCGCTTGCCGGTGTTTCCGACGGGGCGGTCAGCGCCTTCGGTT
>JAYVWH010000527.1:0-2699 GCA_043786265.1 Kofleriaceae bacterium
GTCAGTTGTCTGCCGCCGTGACAGGACGACGGTGAGCTCGTCGGGAGTCAGGCGGGCGGAGACGTCGTCGAGCGTCGAGTTCAGGCCGTCGACGGGAACCGGGGCTGCGAACGGCGTGCTCGGATCGCAGCGCGGGGCAGCGTCTGGCATCGAGTCCGGGGCCGCCGGATCCGAGCCGCACGCCGCCGCGAAAGCGATGGCGAGATAAACGCGCGGCGAGAGGCCCACGCTGCAATTCTAACAGCACGGGATCCCCCAGCGGCAACTTCAAAGGTGCGGTTGCGGCCCGTGTAGACTGCCGGCGCAATGACCCCGACGACGACTGCACGCATCTCGCTCGAGCGCTCCGGCCCCCTCGCCACCGTGTGGCTCGACCGCGCCGATAAGCGAAACGCGATGGATGGCGCGATGATGAAGGAGCTGGGCGCGGCGCTCGACGAGGTCGGTGCCGACCGTTCGATCCGTGTCGTCGTCCTGCGCGGCCGTGGGAATGTGTTCTCGAGCGGCATCGATCACTCGCTGCTCGTCGAGGTGTTCACCGCGACCCAGCAGACGCCATTTTTGCACCTGCACCATCAGCTACAGGACACGTTTCATCGCATCGGTCGCCTGCACCAGCCGGTGATTGCGGCGCTGCACGGTGTGTGCGTCGGCATGGCGCTCGAGCTCGCGCTCGCAGCCGACATCCGGGTCGCGAGCGAGGACTGCGTGCTCGGCCTGCCAGAGATCGCGTTTGGCATCGTCCCCGATGTCGGCGGTACGACGCGGCTGGTTCGCGCGGTCGGCGAGCCGCGTGCACGCGAGATGGTGCTGACCGGCCGTATGGTCCGCGCGCAGACCGCGGAGCGCTACGGGCTCGTTCACGAGGTCGTAGCGGATGCGGAGGCACTATCGCGCCGGACGGCAGAGCTCGCCGAACAGCTCGCCGCCCACTCGGGCACCGCGCTTGGCCTCGCGAAGAGCCTGGTGTCCGCCTCGGCCGACGCGGACAGCGCGACGAGCTTTCGCCTGGAGGGCGTCGTGCAGCAGGCGCTGTTCGCCCAGCCCGATCTGATGTCGCGCTTCCCACAGGCGGTCGCCTTCATCAAGGCGCAGCTCGCCGCGGCGAAGTAGTCGTCAGGCTTCTGCGTAGCCGATCGCATCGGCGGGCACGTCGAGCGCCGCGAGGATCGTGCGCGGCGTCGTGGCCCCGAGGACGTCGGCGACGCGCGGGTAGCCCGGATCCGTCCCGGGTTTGTTGTCCCAGCGGACGGCCACCGCGCGGTGAAAGATCGTGACCGCGAACCACTGCGTGTTCGGGTTCCACATCACGTCATAGACCGGGCCAGCGAAGTGCATCGCCGCGTCGATCACGAGGTCACCGGCCCGACCGGTGATCAATGTGCCGATCAAAATCGCGCGAACCTCGATCGAGGGCTTGGCACCGAATGCGGTGATCTCGTCAGGCGTCGCGCCAGTGACCACGCAAGCTGACCGGGTGCTCATGCTGCTCCTTATCACCTGTCGCCGTCGATAGACACCTGCGAGGGGCAATGTCCCAGACAGCGCGCAAGTTCGAACTTCGAGACCCATCGTTGCACGAATTGGCGTTCACCCGGTTCGTGCGCCAAACTTCGCCCATGACCGTCTCCCGCCTTCGGATCGCGAAATCAGAGACGCGCGACTTCGCCGAGCGCGATCGCGTTGCCCTGTCCCGCAGCAGGAGCTGGGACTCGCCCGTGGAGTGGCGGATGAGTAACGCGACGTTTTTCGGCGTGTTCGTCGCGATTCTCGCCGTGCTCGCCGTGATCGCACTCCTCGCGCGCTAGTCGAGCCGCTCCGATTCTGAGGGTTGCGACGTCACCCCCATGGGGCACACTGCGGGCTCGATGTCCGAGCTGTCTGCCGATCTCGAAGCCGCGCTGATCCGCGAGCTCCGCCGCGTCTACGATCATCAGAACGACACGCATTTCGGCGGCCGCCTGAAAACGCCGGTGCTCGTGCTGTCGTCCACGTCCAATCGCCTCGGGCGCTGGGTCTCGCACACGCGAACCCTCGAGCTGTCACGCCCGCTCGTGCTGGTTCGCCCGTGGCTCGAGGTCAAGAGCGTGCTCGAGCACGAGATGGCGCATCAGTACGTCGACGAGGTACTGCGCGTGAAGGACGAGCCGCCCCACGGTCCCACGTTCGTGGGCGTGTGCGCCGAGCGTGGCATCGATGCGCGCGCTGCTGGAATGCCTGCATTGTCATCGGCGGGCGAGGCCCGCATCGAGGACCGCACGCTCGACCGGATCCGCAAGCTCCTCGCGCTCGCGGGCAGCGAGAACCAGCACGAGGCCGAGCTGGCGATGAAGAAGGCGCACGAGCTGATGCTCCGCCACAACATCGAACAGGCCGAGACCGTACACGCGTACGACCTGATTCATCTCGGCACGCCGAGCCGCCGCGCGAATCCCGTCGAGCTCGAGGTGATGGGGATCATCTCGGAGTACTTCTTCGTCGAGGTGATCCGCGTGCCGATCTATCAGCCGAAGACCGGCACGTACGCGCAGGTGTTCGAGGTGATGGGCACGCACGAGAACGTCGCGATGGCCGAGCACGTCCACGCTTTCCTGATGGGAACCGCCGAGCGGCTGTGGCGCGAGAACCGCGGCGATCGCCGGGTGCGGGGCGGCCGCGATCGTCTCGCGTATCAGTCGGGCGTGATCCGCGGCTTCCGC
>JAYVWH010000528.1:0-11465 GCA_043786265.1 Kofleriaceae bacterium
TCGAAGTGGTCCGCGGCCCGCAGTGGGGGCCCGTAGAGGGCTGCCGCGCATAGGGCGCCGGCGCCCGCGAGAAACGCTAGTTTCTTCAAATTGTCCGCCTTGGCAAAAGGTGGAGGTACATAACCACGTTTCGCTCGATGCCGGCAATTCCCGCCCAGTTTCGGGCACCTCACGCGGTGATCAATGCACGCATTCGCTGTGATAAGCTGCGTGTGCGTGAGACGGTTCGTTCGAGCCGCCATTTCGCGTACTCAACCCATCGCTGTCTGCAGAATCGTCGAGGAGAACTGTCCGTGGGAACGAAGCTCTACGTTGGCAACCTGAACTACAACACGAACGAGGCATCGCTCAGAGAAGCATTCGGAGCGAACGGTCGCGAAGTCGCCAGCGTATCCGTGATCATGGATCGAGAGACCGGAAGGTCTCGCGGTTTCGCGTTCGTCGAGATGGCAACGCCCGAAGGTGCTGCACAGGCGCTGCAGGAGCTCGACGGCCAGGAGCTCGACGGTCGTCAGCTGCGCATCAACGAAGCTCGCGAGCGTGAAGCGCGCGGCTCCGGTGGTGGTGGTGGTGGTGGCTACGCACCGCGCGGTGGCGGCTACGGTGGACCGCCCGGTGGCGGTGGCGGTGGCGGTGGCTATCGCGGTGGTGGCAGCGGCGGTGGCTATGGCGGTGCTCCGCGCCCTGGTGGCTTCGGTGGCCCGCCCGGTGGTGCTCCACGCCCAAGTGGGTTTGGTCCGCCGCGCCCAGCCTTCAATAGTAGTGGTCCTCCGCGCGGCCGTGGTCGCGGCGATAAGGAGGGTGACAAGGCTCGCGGCGGGCAGACCGATGAGGACAAGGCGCGCAAGCAGCGCGGTCGTCGCGGTATGGGCGACGACACCGACGACTACTAGATCGTTCGCGTCTTGCTCCCGTCCTGGATCTCAGCGCAGCTCCCTGCGGGCGTACGTCATCGCGACGTCGCCGTGGGTGGCGAGCGAATGCATGTGATGGAGTGGGGACCCGCCGACGGCAAGGCCGTCGTGATGGTCCACGGCAATCCGACGTGGGGCTTTCTGTGGCGCAAGGTCGTCGCCGCGGTCCGCGCACGACCCGGTGGCGATGCGCTGCGGCTCGTCGTTCCCGATCTGATTGGCCTCGGGCAATCGACCAAGCCCGCGCTCGGAAACGCGCACACGATCGAAGCGCACAGCCGCTGGCTCGGCGTGATGCTCGACGAGGTTGTCGGTGGACCGCTCGTCGTCGCCGCTCAGGATTGGGGCGGCCCGATCAGCCTGTACGCGATGAGCAAGCGCCGCGCACGACTGCGCGGGCTCGTGGTCGGCAACACAGCGGTCAGCCCGCCGCGTCCGGGTTTCAAGCCGACCTTGTTCCATCGACTGTCGCAGCTGCCGGTTGCGAGCGACGTTCTGTTTCGTCACCTCGGCTTCCCGCTCGGCCTCTTGCACACGTCGCAGGGCGACAAGCGCAGCATCCGGGGCGACGTCGCACGTGCGTATCGCTGGCCGCTCGCGCGTCGCGCGGATCGTACGGCGCCGCTCGCGCTCGCTCGCATGGTGCCCGACGGGATGAATCATCCATCCGTGCCGGCGTTGCAGGTGGTCGACGAGATGTTCCGCACCGCGGCGGTTCCGCTGACGATCGTCTGGGGTGACAAGGATCCGGTGCTCGGCCGTGTGATCAACCACCTCGGGCGGCTGCGGCCCGATGCGAAGATCGTGCACACGCAGGCCGGTCACTTCCTGCAGGAAGAAGTGCCGGAGCCGCTCGCCGATGCCATCGTCGACATCGCGGTGCGTGCGGACTGGTCGTGAGCAGCAAGACGCGGTTCGCCGTCGCTGCCGACGAGAGCGGGCTCCGGCTCGATCAGGTGCTGCCGCGCCACGTCGCCGGGCTATCACGCCGCAAGGCGAGATCTGTCATCGATATTGGCGGCGTGTTTGTCGACAAGACGCGCGTCAAGGTAGCCGGTCGCATCGTGCGCGCCGGGCAGATGATCGAGGTCAACATCGGTGGTGCTCTCGAGCGCGCCGGGGACACGCCGCTCGCGCCACAGATCGTGCACGTCGACGATCACATCATCATCGTCGACAAGCCGGCTGGGCTGGTCACCGCGCCGACGCCCGAGGCGAGCCGCGGCGATCTGCTCGATCAGTTATTGAAGCAGTTCGGCGAGGTGTATCTAGTCCACCGCATCGACTTGCCGACGAGTGGGTTGCTCGTGTTCGCGCGCACGCGCGATGCAAACAAACGGCTCGGTGATGCGTTCAAGCTGCACGATGTCGAGCGTGAGTATCGCGCGGTCGCGGTAGGTGTGGTCACGGCACAGACGATCGACGCGGAGATCGATGGTCGCCGCGCTGTCACGCACGTTGCGCCTCTGGAGCCGCTCGCGAATGGAACGCTCCTGCGCGTCACGCTCGAGACCGGTCGCACGCACCAGATCCGCATCCACCTGGCCGCGATTGGCCATCCCGTTGTTGGTGATCGCACGCACGGTGGGGAGCTCGAGCGCGCGTTTCTTCCGCGGCCGCCACGGCTCGTGCTGCACGCCGCGGTTCTCGGCTTCCTACATCCGGCGACCGGCGCGCGCGTGCGCTGGGAGTCGCCGCTCCCGTCAGAGATCGAGACGTGGCTGATGCGGTTGCGAACGGGCGTAGAGTCACGGGCAATGGATGTTCGGATCGACGACGTGCTCGAGCTCTGGTTCGGCGACCGATCGCCGGAGACGTACCGGCGCTGGTTCGTGCGCGACGCCGCCTTCGACGCCGAGATCCGCGCGAAGTTCGGCGAGCTTCAGGCGACCGCCGCAACGGGGGCGCTCGACGCCTGGCGATCGACCGCACGCGGCGCCCTCGCGCTCGTCGTGTTGTTCGATCAGTTCCCGCGCAATCTGTTCCGCGACGATCCGCGCGCCTTCGCAACCGACGCCAAGGCGCTCGGTGTTACCCAGGAGCTGATCGCGAGTGGTCGGTTCACCGAGCTCCCGCCGGTCGATCGCGTGATCGCGCTGATGCCTCTGATGCACAGCGAGGACCGCGCGGTGCAGCGCGAGAGCGTCACGCAGTTCGAGGCGCTCGCTGCTGCGCACCCCGGTGACGCGATGTTTGCGAATTCTGCGGACTACGCGAAGAAGCACGCGGCCATCGTCGAGCGGTTCGGTCGCTTCCCGCACCGCAATGCCGTGCTCGGCCGCGAGTCGACCGCCGAGGAGACCGAATTCTTGAAGCAGCGCGGCTCTAGCTTCTAGATCGTCAGGGCGCCGACAGCACTTCGATCGTCTGGCCGGTCGCCGTCTTTGCGACGACGATCTGCTCGGGACGCAGGTTGAACTGCTCGCGCGCCGCATCGGCAACCTGCTGCGCGAGCTTGCCGTTGTCCTTGATGCCGACGCGTAGCGGCAGGCGGTCGAACACGCTCGCGAGAAAGCCAACGCGCGCGATCCAGGCATCCGCGTTGGGCTTCGTGGCGACCGGGCCTCGGGCGACCAGCAGGACTTCTGGGCGCGTCACCGTTGTCACCGTTGTCGTCGGGCGCGGTGGCTGCTTGGCCTCCGCTGGATCGAGACGGACGAGCGCTGTGATCGTTCCGGGGTAGATCGGGGCGACCTCGGGCGCGGGCGTCGTGAGCATCCCGGCGTCGCGGTAGATGCGCCACGTGGTGCGAAAGTTCTCATCGAGGGTGAGCTGGCCGCGACCCGACAGGCCCGCCGCGATCGCATTCTCGCGCAGGCTCGCGAACTCGACCTGGCCGAGTGCCTCGATGATGCCGACAACGGGCGGAGCGCCCGACTGGCCTGCAACCAGGCGCGCTCCTGCGGGGACATCGGTCTGCAGCTTCGTCACGCCGTCGAGCCACACGCGCGACCAGTCCTCGAGCTGCTGCGCGTGGGTGGTGACGAGACCGTGTGGCGCAACGGCGACGATCGGAATCAGGTGCGGCGTGTCTGCACTCGTGAGGAGCAACTTCCCGATCGGGCGTAGCTTCGCACTGCCGAACATCGCCGACACCGGCGCCGGTGCGCCAGGCTGTACGAGCTCGACGCGCGACGCGGGTACGCCGGCGAGGTCGAGCATGAACAGCGCGAGGAATGTCTCGGGACGTCCACCGGTTGCGGCGAGCTTGACCGGGCCGGTCGCGGGCAGTTTTGCGAGCGCGTTCGCCGTCGTTCCATACAGGGCCTCGCGACCGCGCGACCAACCGATCACGAACACGACCTCGGGAGACAATGCACGCAGGCGCTCGTACGAGCCGACGAACGTGGACAGCGGCATGATCGCGATGTCGGCGCCGGTCGCATCGGCACCACCTTTCGCGAGTGCGCTCTCGACTTCCTCGATCGTCGTCGCGTTCGAGAAGCTGACCTCGAGGTTCTTCATCTTGAACGCGCTCGGCTTGCCGCCGGTCGTGTCGTTGGAGATCACGCCCGGTGCCAAGAACTCCCAGCCGAGGGCGATCGTCCGCAATGGGCGGGCGAGCGCCGGCTTGGCATCCTTGGCCTCGGTCGCGGCTGACCCGCCGCTGCCCGTGCCACTGGCCTTGGCTTCGACCTTGCCGTCCTTGCCCCCCTTGGGGTCCTTACCCTCGGGCTTGCCCTTCGCGTCCTTGATGGCGACGACCGGATCGGGCGGCGGCGTTTTGTAGCGCATCACGACGATGCCCGCGAACGCGGCGATCATGACAGCGAGCAGGAGCGGTGTGAGCTTGCGCATCGATTACCACCTCGCCGATGTCGCGGACGCGCCCGGCTTGTGGCGGCCCGGATATTCCGACTTGATCAGTGTCTTGAGATCGTTGATCGGCATCGCAAGGTTGAGGTTCTGTGCGAGCGGTGAACCGCCGCTGTAGATCGCGGTCGACACGCCGATCACTTCGCCGCGCGAGTTGAACAGCGGACCGCCGGAGTTGCCCGGCGAGACCGGGACCGACATCTGGATCATCTTGCGGCCCTGGATCACGCGGCGCGCCGACACCAGTCCGTCCGTCAGCGTGTGGTCGAGGCCGAGCGGATTGCCGATCGAGACCGCGCGCTCGCCGACCGTGATCTTATCGGAATCGCCGAGCCACACCGTGGGCAGCGGTGTCTTCGGTTTGACCTTGATCAGCGCGAGGTCGTGCACCTCGTCGGTGACCAGAACTTCCACTTCGTCGAGCACGGTGCCATCCATCAGCTTGACCTCGATCGACGATGCGTTCTCGACGACGTGGTTGTTCGTGCCGATCGTGCCTTCGGCGTCGATGATGAAGCCGGTGCCACCGCCCTCGCCGAACGCGTCGTTCTTGATAGTGACCGTGACGACCGCGGGCGCGAACTCGCTGAAGATCTGCGCGGGCGTGCGCTCTTTGCCGTCACCAGCCTTCGGTCCCTCGGGCTTTGCCGTCTTGTCGTCGGCGCCCGATCCAGCCGAGCCGGCCGAGCCCGTCTTGTCGTCTGGCTTGGCTTCGACCTTCGCGGTCTTGCCGTCCTTGTCGCCGATGCCGTCGGGCTTCGTCGGATTGTCGGGCTTGTCAGCTTTGGTCGCGGCGTCGACGCGTGCGTCGCCCGCGAGCGCGTAGGCGACCTTCGCGGTCAGCGATCTGCCCGACAGCTGAAGGCGCGAGGCCTCGCGCGCGAGCAGTGGACCCGACATCCCGTGTGCGACTCCGACAAACGCGAGGGCAAACCCCATGTAGACGAGCGCCATCACATCGGTCGTGACCCCTGACATCTTGTCGGGGGACAGCTTGCCGAGCGCCCGATCAGCGAGCAGTGCCGGTACGATCACGGCGACAGCGATCGCGGTGACCAGGCGTGCCCAGCCGTTGGCGGTCTGCGTCCCCACGAGCGCCATCAGGCACAAGACCGTGACGATCGCACCGCCGATCAAGGCGACGAGCTTCAACAGCCCGCGCGCGAACAACAATAGCCCCGACGTCTCCGGCTCGGTCTTGTCTGGCATCCTTGCTCCTTGCGCTGAACGGACACAATCTAACGATTCAATCCTGGATCACTAGTCCCAGATCTCCGGAATATCTGGAGCCCGGCAGTTGTAGTCCCCACGCTCGTCAGGTCTGAAACGTCCACGCCTTGACGACGGCGGCGCGCGCGGCGAGCTCGTCGAACACGCCGGCCATCGACGGCACCCGCTCGAGCGCATGCCATGCCTCGAGAGAGGCTGCGGTGATCACGATCGAGAGGTCCCAGCGAGCGGCGCTGGCATCTGCCGGTGTACCGACCACCGCGTCGGCCCCCGCGTCGATCAGCTGTGCGCGCAGCTTGTCCGCCAGCTCGGCGCGGCCGGCGACCTCGGCGTCGAGGAGCTTGACGAAGCAGAACCGCTGCACCACGGCACCGGTTTACCACACGACGTCGAAACTCAGCTGTCCGCGATGTCCGTCCCACGTGGGTCGCAACGTCCTCGTCCTCGTCCTCGTCCTCGTTCTCGTCCTCGATCCGGCGTCCTCGTCCTCGTCCTCGGCATCGTGCAAACCGGGCACATGGGTGCCGCTTACGCCGAGGCGTCGTGTTCCCGCGCGCGGCGACGCGAAGGCGCCCGGGCGGCTGCGTCCCACGTCGCTGCCCGTAGCAACGCGGTCCCTCGGCTCACCGCTCGCATCGTCGTCCTCAATCTCGAGGCGCGCCGCCCGCGGCAACGAGGACGTGCACGAGCACGAGGACGAGGACGGGTACGAGGACGGGGAGACGAGTACGAGTACGGTCAACGACTCGAGACGGGCACTTCCACGCCCGGGTGTTGACTCGGGCTCACCACAGTGCGTCGAGCAGCCACGTTGGTGTCGGGCCACCGTCGGAGCCCGACGACTCCCAGCGCGAGATCGCGCCGGCGAGGAGAGCCGACGGCACGCCCGCGGCATTCGCGCCCGCGATGTCAGTCTCCAGCTGGTCGCCGATCATCACGAGGCGATCGGGCGCGATGTTGAGGTGCTGCGCTGCGGCGGTGAACAGGTGCGGCTCGGGCTTGCCCAGGTGATCAAACACGAGCCGCTCGCGCGGGAAGCGACGCGCGAGGCCGGCTTCGATCAATAGCGCCATCGCACCGGCGGTGAAACCGATCTCGCCGGCGCCCTTGGGATAGAGAAGGTCCGGGTTCGGCAAGATCAGCGACGGACGGCGGCCCGCGGCAACCGCGCGCACGAGCGCCGACAGCGACCACTCGAGTCCCGACAAGAGCTCGAAGCCGGAGTCGTCGCACACTGCGAGCGCGTCGATGTCCATGCCGCGCGCAAGCGGCACGATCTCGCCGCCACCGGCGCGCACGAAGTCGACAGAGTCTGGCGTCCCGAGCACGCAGGTGCGTGCACCCGCGAGCGAGTGAGACGTGAAGTAGCCGGGGACGAGCGACCCCGAGGTCACGAAGCGATCGCCGGAGACGGGCATCCCGAGCGCGGCGAATCGATCGGCGTAGGTTGTGGTCGACCGCGATGCGTCGTTACTGACGAACGCGAACGGGGTACCCCGACGGGTGAGCTCGCGGAGCAGCACCCGTGCACCGGGAAGCGGGCCGTTCGCGTCGAGCATCACACCATAGATGTCGAGCAGGACCCCGTCGTACCGATCGAGGAGCTCGCGCGTCGTGGTCGGCGCTGGCACAGCGCGATGCTTATACGGCATTCGCGGGCAGCGCGCGAACGCTTACCGTCGGCTTACAGCGCGGCGCGGTAGGCTTGCACGATGCGCATCGCGGTCGCGTCCGTGCTCGTGCTACTCGCCTGCTCGGAGCCCCGTGCACTGATGACGCCGTCGAAACCTCCCGCGTTTACGCGGCCTCGCATCGTCGCGCATCGCGGTGCCTCGCACGATGCCCCGGAGAACACGCTCGCCGCGTTTCGACAGGCGTGGGCACTCGGTGTCGAGGCGGTCGAGCTCGACGTTCATGTCACGAGCGACGGGCAGGTGGTCGTCATGCACGACCCGTCGATGAAGCGCACCTCTGGCGTCGATCTGGTGATCGCGGACCACACACTCGCCGAGCTTGTCGAGCTCGACGTGGGCGCCTGGAAAGGGCCGCAGTTTGCGGGAGAGCGGATCCCGACGCTGCGCGACGTGCTCGCCACGATTCCACCCGGGCGCTCGTTGTTCGTCGAGCTCAAGTCAGGAGTCGCGACGGTACCGACCGTCGCCGCTGCGATTCGCGACGGCACTCCGACGAGCGCGACCGTCATGCTGCAGAGCTTCGACCCAGACGTGCTCGCCGCGCTCGCGAAGGCGACACCCGATGCGGCCGCGTACTGGACCGTCGATCCGACCCTCGACGCCAACCACCACGCCCTGCCGTATCCGCGCGGCGTGATCACCGATGCGGTGCGGCACGGCTTTGCCGGCCTCGCATTGCGCCTCGATGGGGTCGACGACGCGTTCCTGGCCGACGCGCGCAAGGCTGGCCTGTTCGTCGACGTGTGGACCGCCAACGATGCGTCAATGCTCGCCTCCTTGACGGTTCGCGACGTGCGCTGGATCGAGACGGATCGCCCGGACCTCGCTCCGGTCGGCCCGTAACGCCGCCGGTCAGAGGTGGATGCTACAAACGAGGTATGCGCGCGTACCTGGACTTGCTTCGTACCGTCCTCGAGCAGGGCGAGCGGCGGAGCGATCGCACCGGCACGGGAACGATCTCGCTGTTCGGTGCGCAGACCCGGTACGACCTTCGCCAAGGTTTTCCGCTCGTCACCACGAAGAAGGTCCTGTTCCCCGCCGTGGTGCGCGAGCTGATCTGGTTTCTGCGCGGCTCGACCAACATCAACGACAACCTCAAGCAGCACACGCCGATCTGGGATGCGTGGGCCGACGAGACCGGAGAGCTCGGTCCGATCTACGGCTACCAATGGCGTCACTGGGGCGCGACGCCCGAGAATCCGCAGGGCATCGATCAGATCAAGCAGGCGATCGAGACGATCAAGAAGGACCCGACGTCGCGGCGCAACATCGTGAGCGCGTGGAACGTGGCCGACATCCCGAAGATGAAGCTGCCGCCGTGCCACGCGTTCTTCCAGTTCTACGTCAACGATAAGTCACTCGATTGCCAGCTCTACCAACGGTCGGCGGATCTCGCACTCGGTGTGCCGTTCAACATCGCGAGCTATGCGCTCCTGATGTCGATGATCGGGCAGGAGTGCGGCCTCACCCCGCGACACTTCGTGCACACGCTTGGTGATGCGCACATCTATCTCAATCACGTCGAAGGCGTGAAGATCCAGCTGGCGCGCGAGCCGCATCCGCTGCCGAAGCTCGTGCTCGCGAACAAGCCCACGCTCGAGATGACGTTTGAAGATATCTCGCTCGAGGGCTATCAGCATCACGCGTTCATCAAGTTCCCCGTCGCGGTTTGACGCTACGGGTGAACCGCGTCGTCCTGGTGCGGGATGATGTTGCCGGCGTCATCGCGGCACGGACCTGGGGTGCCTGACTCGTTCTTGCACGCATCGATCGAGCAGTTGAAGCCGGCAGCCACCGGGCTGCGCGGCTGGATGTACATCGGGTTGATGCGCCACTGGTCGTTCGCGTTGTAGTACGCGTGGCACATCAGCTCCTTCTTGGCGCGGTTGAGCACGAGCTTGTACTGAGCGTCCCGCAAGAACTCGATGTCGGTATCTGAGTCACCCGCGGCGAAGTACTGACGCTTACCGTCGGCGCGCTTGCGCATCGCGTTGATCGTCTGGTCGCCGAACACGACTTTGTTGATCCAGCAGCGCTTGCCCTCGATGTACGGGATCATCTGCTGGTTGTCGTCGGCGACCGTGCCGCAGCCCTCGAACTTGTACGTGAGCTTGCCGGCGCCGTCGGTCTTCGAGCGGATGCCGACCACGTGATCGGCGGCGATGCCCACCATCGGTGCGAACACCTGGATCACGTCCTGCGGTGACGCGGTGATGATCCAGACGTCGTAGCCGTAAGATTTGATCACGTCGATCAGATCCTTCGCTTGATCGTAGACGCGCAGCCAGCCGTTGAGGCCGGTGCGCCCGGCGATCGTCTGCGTCATGTCGACCGCTGCGATCAGCTGCGGGTTGATCGCCGCGGCCGCGAACCCCTGGATCTCCGCGTGCGTGTAGCCCGCCATCAGCTGCGCAGTCCACGCGTACGTTGGCTCGATGTAGCGGAAGTTCTGCCCGCTGAAGCCCGGCTGCCCAGCGACGGTGGTTCCGTCGATGTACAGCTTGAGCATCTCGAGTGCGCAGTCGGTGTCAGTATTCGTCGGCAACGGCTGGCCGGCGGCGACCGTGTTGCCGCACGCGGCAGTCAATGCGGCTTTCGCCTCTGCCGTGAGGAACGGACTCGTCTGTCCCCAGTCCTGGTTCGGTGGCTGCAGCACCTTGCCCTGGGCGATCATGTAGTACGTGATCGCATCGCCGAAGTCGTTCTTTCCGATCGTGTTGTCCCAGTCGAACATCGCGATCGGCTTTTTCGTCTCGTCGTAGCTGGTGCTCGCGCAGCCGGCGGCGGCGATCCAGTTCGTCAAATCTGCGCGGTTATTGCCGTACCATGTCAGGTCTGCGCGCAGCGCTTTGGGCGTGCAGGTCGACACGACCGCGGCATCAGCCGGGGCGTCGGGCATCGGGATGGCGGCATCGGGTTGAAGGGTTGCGCCGTCGTCACCGCAGGCTGCGGCGCCAATGAGCGCGAGAATGGTTGCGAGTTGTCTGGACATGAAACGGTTGTGCGCGCTCCACAGGTGAGCGCGACATGACCGTCACGTGATCAACACGTGAACCACGCCGTGGTTTCCGCGGGTGCGGTGTCGCGTGTGTCGGCGTGTGGCCGGCGCGATACGGGCCGCGGGTAGCTCGTCGCAACTCGCGCGCCACGGAATCACGGCCGCCCGCCGCCGACGACGGCGTGTGGCCGGCGCGATACGGGCCGCGGGTAGCTCGTCGCAACTCGCGCGAGCGGTCAGCTGCGCGACGGCGGCGCGAGTCGCTCGATCCGATACGCGATGCCATTGTCCTCGCCGGTGCTCGCGGCGTCCCACTCGCTGCGCGTGAAGCCGAGGACGTCGAGATTCGGGATCTGTGCTTCACACTGGAAGTGACCCTCGACGCGCGTCAGATAGACCCAGCGCAGATCGCGGTGACCAAACGCTTCGCGCAGGATCTCGGCGCCGCCGATCACGAACGCGGTCTCGACGTTGGGTCCGTTCGCCGCGTGCAGCGCGGCGTCGAGCGATGTGGCGACGATCACGCCCGCGGGCACCGCGAACGCTGCAGTCCGAGTGATCACGACGTTGAGGCGCTTTGGCAGCGGCGCGCTGTTCATTTCGGCCGAGATCCAGGTCTTGCGACCCATCACGACCGCGTTGACTTTCCCGGGCTCGCACGCACTCGTGATGCGCCGGAAGTGGGCCATGTCGCCCTTGAGCTTGGGCCAGGGCAGGGCGTTGCTCTTACCGATGCCCCAGTCCAGATCTGCGGCGACTACGACCTCGAAGCTCACGCACGGACACTAACACCTCGGGACAATGATGTTTGCC
>JAYVWH010000529.1:0-8595 GCA_043786265.1 Kofleriaceae bacterium
AAAGCTGGTGGTCCGCATCGTCGGCATGCTGAGCAAGATGTGCCGATGATCGAGCCAGGCCGAGCACGGGCACGCGCACGAGGACGAGGACGAGGACGATGACGCTTCACGCAATTCCTTCATCCAGGCGGCGGAGCACGTTCTCCGTCGGAGAACGCCGAGAACGTGCGGTTTTGATGCGAAGGTAGCGCTAGAGTGCCGGCGTGATCGCCGCGGACGTGCTCGACCGGATCCCCCAGGAGCCGGGCGTCTATCTGTTCAAAGACGCCAAGGGCGGGGTCGTCTACGTCGGCAAGGCCAAGAACCTCCGCTCGCGCGTGCGCCAGTACTTCCGGCCCGGAGGCGACGAGCGCTTCTTTGTCGCGGCGGGCTTCCTGGGCCGCGCGGTCACCGACCTCGAGACGATCGTGGTGTCGTCGTCGAAGGAGGCGCTGCTTCTCGAGAACCACCTGATCAAGAAGCATCAGCCGCGCTTCAACGTGAAGCTGCGCGACGACAAGCAGTACCTCGTGCTGCGCCTCGAGGATCCGGTGACCTCCGCCACGCAGACCGATCCGACGGAGCCCCTACCGAAGCGCGGCGTATTTCCGCGCGTGCAGGTCGTGCGCAACATGCGCGATGACGGCGCGAACTACTTCGGTCCGTATCACTCGGCGACCTCAGCACGCGAGACGCTGCGGACATTGAACCGCCACTTCCAGCTGCGCACGTGCACCGATCACGTGCTCGAGACGCGCGGCCGTCCGTGTCTGCAGTACCAGATCAAGCGCTGCTCCGGCCCGTGCGCCATTGACGTCACGCCGACCGCGTATGCCGAGCAGGTCGAGGACGTGAAGATGTTCTTGTCGGGCAAGAACGCCGAGCTCGTTGGACGCCTGCGCACCCGCATGGAGGGACGCGCCGAGCGCGAGGACTACGAGGTCGCCGCCGTACTGCGTGATTCGATCGCTGCCGTCGAACGAACGCTCGCGAAGCAGAACGTCGTGCAGGACGACTTCGTCGATCAGGACGTGTGGGGCATCTATCGCGAGGCCGATAATGTCGAGGTCGTCGTGCTGTTCATTCGCGGCGGCAAGCTCGTCGGGCGCCGGACGTTCAGCCAGAAGGATCAGGAGCTGCCCGACACGAACGTGATCGCCGAGCACGTGCAGCAGTACTACGCGACCGGGACGTTCATTCCTGACGAGATCGTCGTCGGTGTCGAGCTCGAGGAGAGCGCGACGTTGGTCGAGTGGGTGTCGACGCTGCGCGGCCGCAAGGTCAAGCTCGTCGAACCGCGGCGCGGGATCCGTGCTCGCCTCGTCGAGCTCGCCGATCGCAACGCGGCTGCGTCCGCGACCTCGCGCCGCTCCGCGGACGCCGACACCGTGGCGATGCTGCAGAAGGTCGCCGACCGCCTCGGGCTGCCTCGCCCGCCACGCCGCATCGAGTGCTTCGACATCGCACACATCCAGGGCACCGAAACCGTCGCGTCGATGGTGACGTTCGTCGACGGTGTGCCCGCGCGCGGCCTGTATCGCAAGTTCAAGATCCGCACCGTCGACAACAACGACTTCGCGTCGATGTACGAGGTGCTGACGCGCCGGTTCAAGCGCAGCCGCGGCGCCTCCGATGGTGGCGACGATCCCGCGTGGGCACGTCCCGATCTGCTCGTGATCGACGGCGGCAAAGGCCAGCTCGGCATGGCGGTCGCCGCGCTCAGCGACCTCGGTGTGCCGCTCGGTGGTGAAGCCGGCGTCGAAGTCATTGGCCTGGCGAAGGAGCGCGAGCTCGAGGCAGGCAGCGCACCAGATCGCATCTATCGCCGCAACGTGAAGGACTCGATCGCGCTGCGCGCAAACTCGCCCGAGCTCTACGTTCTCGCGCGCATCCGCGACGAAGCCCACCGGTTCGCGAATACCTTCCACCGCGACCGCCGCAGCAAGGCCACGCTGCGATCCGAGCTCGACGCGATCCCCGGCATCGGAGCCACACGTCGCCAGCGCCTGCTCAAACACTTCGGCAGCGTGCGCGCCGTCCGCCTCGCCACCGTCGAGGATCTGGCAAAGGCACCCGGCATGAACAAGAAGGCGGCCGAGCAGGTCGCGAAGTACTTCGTCGAGATCGCGGCGCTCGAGAAGACCCCGATGCCGCGCGGCGACTACGAGGGCGACGACGTGGAGGTGGCCGCGAGCCTCGCCGACGAAAATGTCGAAGGTCTCGACGAGGTCTCGGGCGCCAATGCCGAGTCACTCGCGCCCGAGGTGGAAGGCACCCCGCGTCCACCTACGACTGCGCTTCTCCCGGATTGAAACGCCAAGGCGCCAAGGGGCAGAGGACAGAGGTCGAGATCTGGCGGTGCGCTGCTTCGACCACGCACGGCGACGTACGCATCGTTCGCGGCTCGGACGCGCAACAAGGGACAAACGCAGCCGTCGCATGAGACGGCTCCAACGCGACGACGAATCAACAGCCGCAACCCTGAGCCATGAACGCCCTGCGGGTAGGATGGCGCCGATGCGTCGATTGCTCATCGTCCTGGCCCTCCTCGCCTACGCGCGCCCCGCCCACGCGGACCTCGCCTCCAGTTTGTACGGCGACGTTCGCGATGTGATCGAGGAGCTGATCCAGACGGAGGTCACCACGTCCGTGGTCGCCACCGTCAAGACGCGCAGCCCCGCGCTCGGCTTCTACATGCGCGGGACGCTGGAGCGCCTTGGCTCGCCGTACTGGGGCAGCCTCGGCCGCGTCTTGAAGGAGGACCTGACGGTGGTGATCGCCGACTTCGTCTACTGGCACGTGTCGACGAGCCAGCCCGATGGCGACATCGTGAAGAGCGCCCGCGCATTCTTCGCGTGTGCGCGCCCGACGAAGAAAGGCGAGCACCTGGCGGAGGGCTGCGAGCGCTTGCTCGCCGCGATCCAGGCCGGGCGGCCGATGCTCGAGATCGAGTGCCGGCGCGCGAAGCCCACTGGCGATCGTCGGATTGGTTGTGACCTCGGACTCGCGGTGCTCGCGGCACTCAAGGGCCGCGGCGAAGCTCGCCGCCACCTCGTCGACATGCTCGGCGACATCGTGCTCCTCGAGGTTGCCGACAAGGACGTCGGAATGCGTATGCGCGACGTGCTGACGCGCTGGCTCGATCTACCGAAGGATCTGCCGACGCCGCTGCTCGAAGCACTGTCCTCGCCCGACCTCGGCGCGGAGCTGACCGATGACGCTCTCGACAAGCGCTGCAAGGATTGGAACGAGATGCGTCGCGCTCTCGAGGATCCGTCGAATCCGCTCGCGTGGCTCTGCTTCGCGATCACGCACGACTCGGTCACGTCGCTACTACAGGCGAGCGTCACGATTCGCGAGAACGGCAAGACGCTCAGCAAGAAGATCGATCACTGGGTGATCGCGAGCGCGATCAAGGACCTCGACAGCGACCGCGCCGACGAGGACACGGTCTATCGCCTGTTCGCCGAGCTCGCCTTCGATGCAGAGTGTCCAGCGACCAAAGACGTTCCCGCGGACACGTGGCCGTGCTCGGGCAAGCGTCTCGAGCCAGGTGCGCAGGTGATGGTGTACTGGCTACGCCGGCCGCCGTTCACGATGACGGTCAACGCGCAGGGCAAGCTCGCGAGCACCGCACCGCCGAAGTTCCTGCTGAGCAGCGTCGTGAAGTTCCGCCGCCTCGCGCGTCGCATCCAGGAGCTGCGCGCCACGGTGCCCCCGTCGCTCGAGAAGTACCTTTTTCACGCCGGACAGACGGTCGATCCGGACACGACGGCAACACTGCGCGCCGCGTACCGCATGGCCCGCCTCGTCGCCGAGCTGCGTGGGCGCTGGTACCTGTGGTCGCAGAACACGCGCTCGTTCGAAGAGCTCGACGTCGCCGAGCTGATCCGCGTCGCGCGGTCGTCGCTCGATCAGGCGACGATCCAGAAGAATGCAGCGCTCGCCTTCCTCGACCAGCAGGTCGGCGGTGCGGCGACGCTCGACATCGGCGACTGGCTGCGTCTCGTGATGCGCGCCGATTACCGTTCGCTCGCGATGGAATCGCTGCGTGCCGCACTCGATCTGCCACTCGCCGCAACGAACCGCCCACGCGAGACGTTCTTCCTGTCGCTGTCGGCGTATTTGCTCGACAACAGCGAGGGTGTCGGCGAAGCCGTCGCGCGCTCCGCCTTTCGTGCATCTGCGAAAGAGCTGCTGCTTTCGCAGTCGCATCGCGGTGTGCCGCGCGCAGATGATCGTCTGCGGTTCCGGCTGATCCCGCGCCTCTCGCTCCGGCTGTCGTTCGCGGAGAGCTACCAGGCCACGGACGGTGATACGCGACGGCGCGTCGTTGCAGCCGACTGGCCAACCGCGATGGTGGCGCTCAGCGACTACGTCGGTATCGAGCTCTCCGTGATCGACTTCCTCGCACCTCTCGCCGAGCTGGCGCTGCGTCCGGCGGGCAGTTACGAGAACGAAAAGGACGTTGCGCTCGACCTGCTGCGTCCTCGCGCGGGCATCTGGATCGCGGTGCCGCAGTTCTCTCGCAGGCTGACGCTGTCGTCGGGCTTCGGCGCGCGGTTCCTCGATGTCGAACGCACGGATGACGGCACGGCGCCCACACTGAGCGCACGCTACCGCTACAAGTCCTCGTTGACGTTCGACGCGGGCTTGCAGTTCGTGTTCTGACCACCAGCCGTTCACGCATGCTTCACACGCTTGCCCTGGGGTGTTCACGCGTGATCGTGGCGGAATGGGTTCATGAAGAACACCATCCTCCTGCTCACCGCGATCCTCTCCCTCACCGCTTGCGCCACAGACGAAGAGCCGTACCGCAACGGTAACCCCGGCCGCCCCGGTTACAAGCCCACGCTTGCCGACACCAAGCCGTCAGCGGACGAGTCGACCGGGATTGACGAGTCGATCGAGTCGGGCACCATCGTCGTCGACCCGCGCACCCCGGACGAGTCCACTGGCATCGACGAGTCGATCGAGCCCGGCACCGTCGGCTTCGATCCGCGCAATCACACGAGCAAGTCCAATGACCGCGAGTGGGCCGAGGACATCGTTCTCGACGGCAAGCAGCTCACCGTGATCCATCACGGACTCGACTACGCAGAGCTCGTCGACGGCGACCTCGTCATCAACTCGCACTTCGATAGCCGGCAATAAGCAGTTATCAGGTGACCTAAATAAGTAGTTTAGAGTCGGCTTCGCACTCACGGTTACCTACATTCGCCCTACATGTGCCCGGGTACCTGTCGCCCCTGTGTCGCATCTTCATCGCAATGTCGTCGCAGTAGCCACCCCGCACACAGAAACGCCCTTCACTTACGTAGGTGCCAAAGATTTATTACTTTTTTTGGTTTTTATATCTGGATATTGGAACTGGAATGCTCACTATAATGGTCTGTCAGCCGTGCTGTTCCTGATTCTCACCCGTAGGAGGACTCTCGTGAAGCTTCTCGCCACCACCACCGCTCTCGTCGCTGCCCTCTCGCTCGTTGGTTGCGCCACTGATAACGATGGCGAAGGAGGGGGTTATCTGACTGGTCTCCGCCCCGCAAAGCCGTCCCTCGATGACCAGAAGGCGCCTGTCGGCACCCTCAACCCCGTGATCGCCCACGTCCTCGACGGTGGCCTCGTGATGGATATCGACCGCGGCAAGGGCCTCTCGACCGACGACCAGGTGAGCGCCGAGACGATCACGACCCCGTTCCCCATCGCGGGCCTGTGCCATGCCTGCGAGGTCGTCGTGTTGCGCGACCGCAGCGTCCCGAACGAGCTCAACCTTCTCGACCAGTACGACCAGTTTTTCTGCCACATCTGGGTGGATGACGCCGGTCGGTTCAGCTCGACCGACTGCGCCCGCCACTAACAGCACTGCCGGCGACGGTGGTCGCGTCGACGAATGCGAGGTTGGAAGCCACTTCCACCTCGCATTTTTCGTTTCGGCGCAGATCCTGAACGTTTTGACGAGGGGATGCGCTCATCTGGCGACTCTTACCGCCACGGTGTGCCACGAGAACACATGACGTCCGGTCTGAAACCATGTGGAGGTGTCTGGACCTCGAGCCTTGCGATCGCGATGTTGGAGCCCGAGCGCGTCGTCTCCTTGACGCTTTCGCTGCCGATCCGGCACTTTCCCGACGAGGTCCTCGCGCTGCCGAACCTCGAGTCACTCACGCTCTGCGGGACGCAGATCGATTCCCTTCCCGGGGCGCTGGCGTCGATGTCGAAGCTCGCGGAGGTAACACTCGACCGCAACCGGTTCGTGAGAGTGCCTCCCGTCCTCGGTCAGATGCCAGCGCTGCGCGAGTTGGTCCTCATTGAGCAGAATCTGCAGAACCTCCGAGGGCTAGGTGCGATCCAGCAGCTCCGGTCGCTAACGCTCCTCCTCGGCAACGGTCTCCAGGCGGTGCCGGGCTCCCAGCTTGGTTCGGAGCTCTTTTTGCTGACGGACCTCGAGGATCTCAGGCTGTTGGATCGGTACACCGACCTTCCGCCAGAGCTCGTCCGACTGACGCTCCGGAGGCTTCACGTGAGTCTCGCTGCACGGACGATCCTCCCTCCGTGGTTCTCGAACTTCGCAACGCTGAGCACCCTCTGGCTGAATGGCACCTCGATAAGTGGCGCGCCCGCGGTCCTCGCTTTGCTTCCGGCACTCGAGGCTCTGCGTATCTCGTCCCTGCGTCTCTCGTGCCTCCCAGCGTCCGAATCCCTCGACGCCCTTGCGCGCACCCGACTCAAGGACCTCTCCCTCGATGCGGCGGAGGACGTCAGGTTGCCGGATGAACCTGGTGAGCTCGTCTCCACGCTAACCCGGCTGAGCCTCTCGAAGTGCAAGCTCGATGCGGTGCCACCTATGGTGCGCCGACTTCGCGCGCTCGAACACCTGGATCTCTCCGACAACAACATCGACGATCAGCCGAAGGCTTTTTCATCGCTTCACCGGCTCCGCGAACTCGAACTCGGCGGCAATCGCTTCACACGGATGCCGGATCTGACCGACTCGCACGCCTCGTTGCGGGCGTTGAAACTCGACGCCAATCTCGAGTCGCTCGACGGTGCGCAACTCGGCGCCATGGGCGGCCTCGAGGCTCTCGCCATCTCCGGGTATTCTTCCACGTGGAAGAGCTCGCTCAAGTCACTTCCCACCGAGATCACGACGCTTGCCTCGCTCAAGTCGCTGAAGGTTCAGGGAATACGCGCGCTCAAGAAGCTGCCGAAGGATCTCTCGGGCCTCCGATCGCTCGAGACGCTGGACCTCAAGGACTGCGGAATCACTGCACTGCCCGCCTCCCTCGCCAAAGTCACGACGCTGCGAACCCTGGTGCTCTCACGCACCAACCTCGCGACCCTCGATGACGCGGTCCTCGCACCGCTCACGCAGTTGCGTGACATTCAACTCGATCGCTGCAAGCTCCGCGCGCTGCCGCCCTCGCTGTTCACGCGCCCGAACCTCGAGACACTGTCACTCTACGGCTGCCACGCGACGAAGGTGCGCCCCGTCGCGCTCCCCGCCAGCGTGTCATCGATGACGCAGCTGCGAACGCTGGAACTTGGGCCCGAGATTTCGGCACTTCCCGACGATCTGTCGGCACTGACCAAGCTTCGAGACTTCGAGTGGCAAGGCCCCTCGATCGAGAGATTTCCGTCCTCGCTCTGCACCGTTCCGTCGCTGCAAAAGATCTCGATCACCGGCAAATCGAACTCAGCTCCACGGCTCGGGTCGCTGCCGGAGTCCCTCGGTGCGCTCACGCGGCTCGAAACTCTGAACCTCGAAAACAGCGGCGTCACGCACGTTCCTGACTCACTTGGCGCATGCACCGCGCTCTCCAACGTGAACCTGAGCAAGAACGCGATCGGCGCGCTGCCCGACGTGCTCGGCGATCTCCAGGAGCTCGAATGGCTCAACCTCGCGAACTGCGAGCTCACGGAGATGCCCGCGTCACTCGCTCGATGCGCGACGCTCCGGGAACTCACGTTGTCAGGCAACGAGTTCGACGAGGCCGCGATGGTGGCCCTCGACCGGTTCGCCAAGGCGCAGCCCGCCGCCGTCTTCAAGATGTCGCCGCCTTCGCTGAGCACGTTGGTAAAGGGAAAGCCACTGGAGCCACACATCCTCGACCACCTGCGGAGACTCGGCGTCATCCTTCCAGAGAACGCGCCCTACCTCCCCGCTCCCGCGTTATTCGGACACGCACGCTGGCCCGCGCATGACTTCGAGTCGCGCCCACCGAGCTCGGAGTACCGACACGTTTCGTTCGATCCTTTGAACGACGCGGATCCCAACGACAAGCGGTTGGCACGGTTCCACAAGGTCGGCCAGTTCGACGAATGCTACTACCTGTTGATGAAGAACGGCGAAGGCGCCACTGATCCTTCGCTCCAGGTCTACGATTTCCACGACGGAGTATTTTACGGCACGGTCCGCCTCTCGACGTTGCTCGGTGGTCTCCAGATCATCGAGTCGACAAGGCCGCCGAGCCCCGCAAGGCCGCTCGAGCCGGTACAGAATGCGCTCGAGCAGCTCATCGAAGGGGTCGAGCGCTCCAGCCGCGCAACCGTCGAACGAGCTCTCACGGACGGCGCAAACCCCAACGCGATGTTCGAACGACGAACACGCAACCT
>JAYVWH010000530.1:0-6366 GCA_043786265.1 Kofleriaceae bacterium
CCGTCGCGCGGTATTCTCGAGCAGGCGCACGATGCTCCCGCCGCCAACCCCTTCGCTCGCTTCGCGCAATGGTGGCGCATACGTCGCACCACCCGAGCGGATCCAGTTGCGGCGGAACAGCCGCGACAGGTCGCGGACGATGGGCCCGCGGACGCGGCAGTGCATGTCGTGCCAGCCCTGGCCGCCCTCATCGAGGCTCGCGTAGTCGTTCGCGATGTTGAGGCCGCCGGTGAACGCGACCTCGTCATCGACGACCAAGATCTTGCGGTGATCACGGTGTGAGAATTTGAACTTGCGGCGCCATGGCGCGATCGGGTTGAACACGAGGACCTCGATGCCGGCCACGCGCAGGTCATTGACCCAGTCGTTCGAGATGCCGAACGAGCCCAACGCGTCGTAGATCAGGCGGACCTTGACGCCGGCGCGTGCGCGCTCGACCAGCGCGATCTTGAAGCGATCGCCGGTACCGTCGGCCGCGAGGATGTAGGTCTCGAGGCACACCGTGCGCTTGGCGGCGGCGATCGCCGTGAGCATCGCGCGATAGGTCTCAGCGCCGTCACGCAGCACGGTGACCTCGCAGCCGATCCGCCACTTCATCACGGACCGCGCATACGGCCTCAGCTCGGCGGGCAGCTGGACCGCGATCGCGCGCGATGGGACGTCCTCGATCGGGACGGGGATGCCGTCCGGAGAGCCGTCGTCGTCAGCGGGGGAGGGCGCGTTCATTCGATATAGCGGATGCCGACGATCGTATAGGTGATGTCGCCCTTGGGCCGCCGCACCAGCACCTCGTCGCCGTCGCGCTTCCCGAGCAGGGCCTTGGCGACCGGCGCCTCCATACTGATCCACCCTTTGTCGACGTCGGACTCGTCGGGGCCCACGATCCGGTAGGTGACTTCCTCGCCATCCTCGTCTTCCAGTGTGACCCACGCGCCGAAAAAGCAACGGCCCGCATCGCTCGGCGGATCGGAGACGACCGTGAGCACGTCGAGGCGCTTGGATAGAAAACGTACGCGGCGATCGATCTCTCGCAGCCGACGCTTGCCGTAGATGTACTCGGCGTTCTCGGAGCGGTCGCCCTGCGCAGCGGCGTCGGCGACTTCCTGCGTCACGCGCGGGCGCTCCACGGTCCACAGCTGCTCGAGCTCGGACCGAAGCTTCTTCGCTCCGTTCGGCGTGATGTAACTCTTGCGGGGTTCTGCCGCGGCTTGCTGCGGTGGATCTCTGCGATCTCCGCGTCCGGGTCGCGCCGCCATCGCTCGCAGCATATAGCGTATGCTCCGCCTCGGCAGCGCATGGGGATGGACATCTTGATCGTGCTGGCCTTCATGGTCGGCAACGGCCTGTTCGCAGGGGCCGAGATCGCGGTGCTCAGCGTACGCACGACGCGTCTGCGCGAGTTCATCCGGCGCCGCGACAAGCGCGCGCTCGCGATCAAGAAGCTGCGCGACGAGCCCGAGCGGTTCCTGGCCACGGTCCAGGTCTGCATCACCACGTTTGGTACGGCCGCCTCCGTCTTCGGTGGCGCGAGCCTCGAACCGATCCTCGCTCACCATCTGGCGAGCGTCGGCCTCGGCCACGCCATCGCGTTCACGCTCGTCGTCACGTTGATCGTGTTCGTCGAGCTCGTGGTCGGCGAGCTCGTACCTAAGTCTCTCGCGCTGCGCTACTCCGACAAATATTCGTTCGTGGTCGCGCGGCCGCTCCTCGGAATCGCTTCGGCCCTGCGTCCGGTCGTGTGGACGCTGACCGCCGCATCGAACGTGTTGCTGCGCTTCTTCGGTGACAAGACCACGTTCACCGAGACCCGGCTCTCGCGCGACGAGCTGCAGCAGCTGGTCGAGGAAGCGGCGAAGACCGGCTCGCTCGATCCACGGGCGAGCGAGATCGCATCACGCGCGCTCGGCTTTGGGGAGGTGACCGTCGCCGAGGTCATGGTGCCGCGCAACCGCGTGGTCTCGATCCGCCGCGGTGCCCCGCCCGAGGAAGTGCAGCGCATGATTCTCGAGGAGGGTCACAGCCGCATGCCCGTCTACGACACGAGCATCGACAACATCGTCGGATACATCGTCGCACGCGACGTGCTCGCGCTCGCGTGGGAGAAGGGGCTGGTCGTGCTCGAGGACATTCTGCGCCCGCCGCACAAGGTGCCCGAGTCGACGCGCGCACTCGATCTGCTGCGCGAGCTGCAACGCCGCCGTACGCAGATGGCCGTGGTCGTCGATGACAACGGCGGCCTGTCCGGCCTGGTCACGGTCGAGGACCTGATCGAGGAGCTGGTCGGCGACATCATGAGCGAGGACGACGTGGTCGAGCGCTACTTCGAACGCGAGCCATCCGGCACGCTGCTCGTGCAGGGCTGGGCGGCCGTTCGCAAGGTCAACCGCGACCTCCACCTGGACCTGCCGGTCGGCAAAGACCGCACGACGATTGCCGGCCTCTGCATGTCGCTAGCCCAGGCAATTCCGCAGGCGGGCGAGAAGCTCAAGACCGACAACGGCACGGTGCTTGAAGTCATCGAGGCGTCGCCCCGGCGCGTTCGCCGCGTACGAATTCACCCGGTCGCGGACTTCGATGGCGAGGATGAGCCGCCGGAATCCGACGCTGAATAGGGCTTCGCCGAGCGACCCCTGTCAGCGCATTTTACGCCGGGGCGCGCTGACACCTTCCCCAGGATGATCCTGTACTATCGCGTTGATGCCGGTCATCGCGCGCGACGCTGTCGCGTCTGACCATCTCGTATACGCCTGGCCGTTTCCGATCGGCCCGGACGATTACGAGGTGTCGTGTTCAGACGACGAGCTCGTCGTGATGTGTCCCGCGTGGCTGGTGGGTGATCGACTCGGCCCGGGCCGTCATCGCTGGCGCACCCCCGATCCATCGCGCCCGTCGTCGGCGTATTTCGTGCTGACGGCGCCGGTCGAAGTGTCGTTCGACATGATCACGCAGTTCATGATCCCGACGAATGGTCAGAGCGTGCGGCTGCGCGCGAACGGTTCACTGCAGGTGCGCTGCATGGATCCCGCGTTACTGGTCGCGCAGTTCGTCGGCTTGCCGTTCGATAGCGTCAACGATGGTGCGCTGCGCAGTGTGTCGCGGAGCCTCGAGCGCATGCTTGCGCGGCTGCTCACCCGTCGCGTGGTGATGGCGGGCACCCCGCAGGCGGTCACCGATTCGCAGATGCTCTCGAACATTGTCGAGGAGCTCGTCGCGTACAACCCGACCGCGGGTGCCGTGTTCGGCATCGAGCTGGTGCGCTTCGGTCACCTGTCGATCGTCGCGGACGACGGTTCGCGCCCGTGGCAGCAGATGACGAGTAACGGTGCCGGCGAGCATCATCACGCGCACGTGGCGCCGACCGGTCGCCTCGAGATCCCGCTCCTCGAGACCGTGCGCGCTCCGGCTCCGCAGCCAGACCGGACCGAAGCCAAGCCGATACAGCAAGCGGTCGTCGCGATTCCGACGACGGATCCCAATCGCGCGAAGGCGGCCACCACGCCGCCGCCGATTCCCGCCGCCGCGCGCCGCAACACCCCGCCGCTGCCGCAGGCGGCGCAGCCGCAGCCGGTCGCGCAGGCAGAGGTCTCGGGCGAGATCATCCAGAAGCCGAAGACGGCGCAGTCGACGGCGCCGGGGCATGCGGCTGCGTCAGCGACCGTGCAGACCCCGGTCGTGCCGCCACCGCGGATTCCGGTGCCACGCGCAATCCCGGCGATACCGTCGACGCCGATCCCATCGATGCCAGGCAAGGCATCCGGCTCGGGCGCGGTGAGCTCGGCGTCCGGATCGACCGCGTCGGGCACGCTCGGCGGACCGAAGACTCCGGCAACGCCTGCGCGACGTGCAGCCTCGATCGAAGTGCAGACGACCGACGAGCCGACCCAGCCGGGCATCGACATCATTCGCACGCCGCTGCCCGGATCGCTCAACGCCGTGTCGGGCGAAATCGGCGGGGCGAAGCCGAACGGTCCGGCTGCGGTGCTCGCGCAGGGAACGCCGGCGCCCAAGGCCAAGCGCGCGGACTCCGATCCGTCGTCGAATCAGAACGAGTCCCGTGGCTCGATCCTCGGAATCGGTACGGCGCACATCGGCGCGACGGATGTCGCGTCGGGAGAGATCACGAAGAAGATCGCGCCCGGTGGCCGCGTGCTCGTGCCCGGACCGAACGGACTGATGCAATCAGCGACAGTGCGGCAGCTGCTGTCGGGTTATTACGAGCTCGAAGTCGGCGGCTCCGGCGAGACCATCTGGGTTCCGGTCTCCGGCGTCGTTCCAGAGTAAGGGCAAGGGCCGGCGCCGTCGAAGGCGGTGCGCAGTCAACTAGAACTAGAAGTCGGTGAGCCCGAGCTCGAACACGACCTCGGTGCGGTTGCCCTCGAGGCCGCGTGCGATGTCGAGACCGAGCAGCGGCAGCACGACCGAGCCGACGTAGATCCGGAAGCCCGCGCCGGCGTCGGTGCGTGTCCACGATGCGCCGTTGTACTGCGACGGTAGATACTGCCGGGTGTCCGGATCGCGCCAGCCATAGCCGACGTAGCCGGCGTCGAAGAAGCCGAGCCCGCGAAAGGCGAACGTCCGCCACTTCCAGAGCGGGACGGAATATTCGGCGCGTGCGGTCGCGCGGCGATCGCCGCGGAACTGGTCGCCAATGTAGCCGCGAAGATCGCCTGCTCCGCCAATCGTGAGCTCCTCGTGGATTGGCAGGTGACGGCCGATGCCGCCGCTGACGCGAAACTCGAGCTGATGCTCGGCGAAGAACCGCATGCTGTAGTACGCGCGGCCTGCGAGCACCTGGTAGCCGTAGTTGTCGAGACCGGGGATCGAGACATCGGTGATGAGCTGCGCGTACGGTCCCCACGTCACGCCGTAGCGATTGCGCCGGCGGTCCAGCGTGATGCGGCCCTGCACCGTCATGTCCCAGCCGTCGCGATCCGGCTTCACGCGTAGTGCTGGATCGTCGGCCTGGACGTCGGTGAAGAATGAGTAGGCTGGCTTGAACCGGACGTCGCTCGACAGCCACCAGCGGAAGCGCCAGCCAGCGAGCAGACCGACGTCGACGAAGTTCCAGGTGGAGCTGCGGTCGACGGCGTAGTTCGTCGCATCGCCTTGCGGGTTTCGGTACTCGTTGATCGCGCGGTGCAGATAGTAGACGTCGAAGCGCAGCAAGAGCTTGCTGCCGCGAACGGCGGGATCGAGATACGTGCCGAAGAACAGCGAGCTCTTGTTGCCGTACTGGCCGTACAGCAGCAGCTTCTTCTCATCGCCGAACAAGTTGTTTTCGGCGTAGCCGGCGCCGAACGAGTAACTACCGGGCAGGAGATAGAGAGTCGGAGCGACGATCCACGACAGCTTGTCGTCGAGCGTTGCGACGAGGACGTAGCCGCCGTCGACCGGCTCGAGACGCGCTTTGACCGACTTGAACAGCTCGCTCGACAGCAGCGTGGCTTCGACCTTGGCGACGCCGGCGTCGTCGATCGGCTCGCCGATCGAGTAGTGGGCGAGGCGCAGTGCAGTGGTCCGCGTGACCTTGCTGTCACCTTCGACACGCACACCTACGAGAGGGCGGGGCTCGTCAGCCCACGCGAGTCGCGACAACAGCAGAACCGAAACCGCGAGGACGACGCGGAACAACAAGCTGCGAGGATACGGCGATCGCTACGCGCGCTTCTTCTTGCCGGGCAGGATTCCCATCAGCTTGCAGATGATTCCGAGCATGATCTCGTCGGCACCGCCGCCGATCGACAGCAGGCGCGTGTCGCGAAACGCACGCGCTGCGAGATTGTCCCAGGTGAAGCCCATGCCGCCCCAGTACTGGAGGCATGCATCTGTGACCTCGCGCACGAGCCGCCCCGCCTTCAGCTTCGCCATCGATGCGAGCATCGTGACGTCCGTACCGCCGACGTACTCCTCGACGGCGCGGTAGATCAGCGAGCGCAGCGCCTCGACCTCGGTCTTCATCTCGGCGAACCGGAAGTGAATGACCTGGTTGTCGATCAACGGTTGGCCGAACGTCGTGCGCTCCTTGCAGTACGCGATCGTCGCGTCGATCACGCCTTCCATGCCGCGCAGTGTCCCGACGGCGCCGCAGATGCGCTCCTCCTGGAACTGGATCATCTGCATCATGAAACCCATGCCCTCTTCGCCGATGCGATGACGCTGGGGGACGCGGACGTTGTCGAAGAACACGGGGCACGTATCGCTCGCGCGCATGCCGAGCTTGTCGATCTTGGGACCGATCTCGACGCCCTTGGCCTTGGTCGGGATGATCACGAGGGACTTGTTCGCGTGCGACTTGCCATCGCTCGTGTTGACGAGCGTGCACAGCCAGTCGGCCTGCGCGGCGTTCGTGATCCACATCTTCGAGCC
>JAYVWH010000531.1:0-6209 GCA_043786265.1 Kofleriaceae bacterium
GTCTGCGCGCGGTGCATCTTCCAGCGGGCCGCGAGCGCCGGCATCCCCTCGACGCCGGGCGGCACAGCGAGGCGCGGATCGACAAGTGCGAGCGCCCCCGGCAGCGCGAACAGCGTGGTCAACCCGCGTGGGCGCTGACCCGCAGCCTCGGCCGCGAGCACCTGCGAGATCAGCGGGCTCTTGGCGTTGACCTCACGCATGTGGATCTCGCCAAGGCAGAACAGCGCCGACAGGTGAACGAGGAACGCAGCGACCGCTCGGACGTCGCCCTCGTCGGGTGTGCGCTCCAGCATCTGCTCGAATGCAGCGGCGAGGCGCGCCGGCCCATCGATCTGATCCTTGGGCGCAGCGTCGGGAACGAGGCGGTATGCGACGGCACGCGCGAGCTCGTGATCGCGCAGCAGGAACACGGCGTCTTCCCAGTGCAGCGGCGGCGCGCCCGGATGACTGTCGAGCAGCTGCGTCAGCGGCGTGCGGCGCAGCAGCGTCGCGACGATCGGCGCGGTATCGGGCACCGCGAGCAGATCGTCGAACCGCACCACGACCTCGTCCTCGCGCACGCGCCGCACCGACTTCCACGCGGTGAGCCGCTTCGACGGCTTCTGGCCCTGAAACCGCGCCTTGCCGGTCCACCACGACACCGTGATGTCATGACGGGTGAGGTGAAACATCTGATGCAGCAGCCCATGGCGCGCCATCACGCGTGAGCGACTGCGCGTGAGCGGCTGGCTGACCAGCGTGAGCGCGTTATCGATGATGCGGCGGCGCTGGCGATCACTGACCGACCACTGCTCGGCGCGCGGATGTACGAGGAACAGCGCGTTATGGAGACCCGCAGCGAGCATCAGGTCGTCGAGCTCGAGCAGCATCGGCGGTGGGCGCACGACGAGTGTCGACAGCACCGCAGCGCGCGCGTCGTCGACCGCTTCGACCTCGACGCTGCAGTGCGGGAGCTCGGCGTCCCAGCGTTCGACATCGATCGTCGGCAGCGGTGCCCCGATCCGAAGCTCGCCGCCGGCGACCAGTGGCCGCACGAACCTCGTCAGGAAGTCGCGAGCCGCCGGCCGCGCCATTACTTGCCTTCGCCGCCGCCGGGTAGCAGCTTGCGATCCGCGCTCTCGGGGAAGCCCCACAGTGCGAACCGGCCAACCGCGTCGTTCACGATCTGAGTCTCGGCCGTCGGCTCGGCCGATCGGTCGAGGATCTCGGCCCGTTCGACCTCGATCTTCGCGAGCGAGCGCCGCTCGAGCGACGTGAACGAGGCATCCCCGATCTGGAACGGCCGGTTGTCCATCGTGAACACGGTGACGACGCCGCCCTGATGGCCGAGCGCACGCGCGAGGACCTCCGGCGAGACGCGCGGCACGATGTCCATGCCGAGCGGCACGAGCAGGCCGGGCGTCAGCTCGCACAGCAGCTGCCCGAGCGGAATCACGTCGAGGTTCTCGGTGCCGACGACGAGGATCCCGCGTTCGGTGATCGCGACCCGCTGGCCACGCAGCGAGACCGGCGGCAACGCGAACAGGATGCGCTTGAGACGCGGACCGTGCTCGGTCGCGATCAACGTCGCGACGACGCGGCGCGGCGGTCCCATCGATTGCGCGAGGCGAAGCTCGACGCCGATCGGCTCGGGTGCACCGCCGGCGAGCTGCGATGGATCGCGCGGCTTGTCGAGCTCGAGATCGACGCGCGTCAGGTCGCCGATCTCGCTGAGCGCGAGTGGGCCGGGCAGCACGTCGACGCGATCCGCGGGCCAGAACACGTGGAACGTGTCCTGCGGGAACACCGACTGGCACGACGCGAGGTCGATCGGATGCTCGAAGCCGACGGCGACCGCCGAGGTCGCGCCTGCCGGACGGAACACGTCGATGCCCGGTGTGCCGAGGAACAGCGCCAGGATTCGCTCCGGTAGCGCGCGCACGCGGATCAACATGTAGCCGCGGCGGGCCTCGTCGAATGCGCTGTCGGCCTTTGGCGTGAACAGTCCCGCCTGCGCCTCGACGCGGTTGCGCCACAGATAGCGAATGATGCCCTCGGCGAGGCCATGCGCGACGGCGAGAAAGAGCTCCCCGCGCTCCTCGGACGCGAGGCGATCGCCGCCGGGAATCCTACGGATCGACAGCCGGAACAGCAGCTTGTCGAATGGCAGGTCACCCTCGCGGACGTAGCTCTGCGCAAACTCGTCGCCGTGGACCATGAAGTCCGTTGCAGCGGGCATCGCCGAGATGTCGACCGCGTCGTAACCGTACGGCGAGCGGTCGTCGCGATACTTCACGAAGTGCTTGGCCGTGCCCGTGTAGATAGCCCCGCCGACGAGCCGGGACAGGCGCGCGGCACGGTCCGACAGATACGACGACACCGCGGGGATCTGGATCACGATCTCGCGGCTGCCGAGCGCGGTCTTCGCCTTCGTGATCGTGAGGTTCGCCATCAGCTCGTCGAGCGACGCCTCGGCCGAGTAGAGCCGCAGCCAGCTAACGGCTCCCTCCAGCGTCGGGAACGTCATCAGGCAGAACCGCCCCAGCAGGATCCCACGGGGATCGGGCGCGACGCCGGGTGTAAAAAACCGCGTCTGGCCCTGCGCGACGTGCTCGAGCGCCATCGCGGCCAGCCTAGCACGCGAGTTACAGTGCCGGGCATGCTTGGCCGAATCGTGATGGCGGTGTCGCTCGTCGTGGGTAGCGCCTGTAGCAGTCCCGCACCGAAGCCCAAGGCGCCCGCACCGCGCACCAGCGTGTCGCGCCGCGAGCTGCCACCCGAGATCCAGCCGCTGATCCCGCAGCACGGCGTCTATCTCGGTGGCGGTGGTGAGAAGTCGGAGGTGTTCCACGTCATCGTCGATACCGACGCGAAGACCATCGTCACGGCCAAGGCCCCCGCCGGCTCGCCACTGCACGGCAAGCTCGCCGACGAGCAGTCGCGCGAGCTGACGCCGCGCAACGAGGCACACCTGATGAAGCTGTGCGCCGATGCGTGGGCCGAGCCGCCGCCCGCGACCGAGCCTGATCCCGTCGAGGGTTACAACGAATTCTTCGTCGTGGCTGACGGTGAGGAACTGTTCTTCATCGAGGGCCACGGCCCGATCAAGCGCCCCAAGGCAGTCACGGCGATCGAAGCCCTACGCGCTGCCGCTGCGCTGTGATCGCTGTGCGCTGAGCCTTCGAGGCCGACGACGAAGCCGATCAAAGCACCGTGCGCTCGATCGACGCTACAGCGTGATGTCGACGCGGCGATCTTTCGACCAGCCGGCCTCGTCGGTGCCGGTCGCGTCGAGCGAGCCACGAGTGGTCACCGCGAGCTGCGTGTCGGAGACGCCGAGGCGGCCGAGGTAGCTGCCGACGGAGCCCGAGCGGCGCGAGCCCAGGCTCAGGTTGTACTCCTCGGTCCCGCGCGGATCGGCGCGGCCGACGAGGTTGACGGCCTTGCCCTTGAGGGCGCCCGTCGTCAGGCAGGTGGCGAGCTGATCGAGGATCGCTTTGTCCTCGGGGCCGAGCTCCTCCTTGTCGTAATCGAACGTCGGGTTCGTGGTCGCACCGACCTTGATCCCGCACAGCTTGAGGATGTCGCCGCCGATATTGAGCGTCGGGCTCACCTGCTCGTTAGCAGGGAGCTTCTCCAGTTGCTCCGGGGTGGCGGTCTTTGCCGCGACCGGAGCCTTGGTGACCTCTTGCGTGGGCTTGACGACCTTCTTGTCCTTGGAGCAAGCGACCAGGGCAAGAGCGAGAGCGAGTGTGGTGAGCTTCATGGCATTCTCCGTGCGTGCCGAATCCTTTAACACGGCTGGTGCTCCTGGGCCTTGTCCTTGCTGCGTGCGGTAAGGGGGCGGACAAGAAGACCGAGAAAAAGGACGCGGGCGGTCCGACCGCTCCCGTTGCGGCACCGATCGCGCTGCCTGCGCTCGGCGTCGAGAAGATCGCGCGGTTCAACTACGTCTACGACGCGGGCCGTGCCAACTACGACAAGGCCGAGGCCGCCGCGAAGAAAAGTGACTGGGCGGAGGCGCGCAAGCAGGCCGAGCTCTCGCTGTCGAAGGACCCCAATCACATGGACGCCCATCGCGTCCTCGCGGTCGCCCTCGCGCAGCTCGGCGAGCACGCCGCTGCCGTCGATCACCTGGTGACCGTGATCGCGGCCGACTATTACAACTACGGGGTCAGCTTCGCCAGCGATCCATTGTTCCAGGGCTTCCGCGCCACGCCGCACGGGCAAGCGGTCATGCAGCTCGCCGGGCAGATCCGCGACGAATGGGCCAAGAAGATTCCGAAGGCGTTGCTGTTCATCGCCCGTCGCAGCGCGTTTCGCTACGACAAGTTCGGCCCGCAGTGGCTGTCGAGCCGTGGCGAGCTGTACGCGTTCGATCGCGAAACGAAGCGCTACTTCCGGCTGACGCACACCAATCATCAGGTCGCGGGTTTCGTACGCGCGAAGGCAGGCGCCGAGGTCGCGGTGATTGGCTACGACAAGGGCGATCGCCCCAAGGAGGACACGTCCCCGCCGCTACTGGCGCGCGCGTGGGTCCAGACGTTCGACACCGCGACCTGGACATCGACGTCGAAGGTTCAGCTCGGCCAGGCGCGCGCGGATGCGATCTACTACGGCGAAGGCGACCAGCTCCTCGTCGGGCAGGCACCGGCCACCGATCGCTGGAACCTCGGAGAGTGGGTCGTGTCGTCGGTCGATCGCACGACCGGCAGGCTAACGAAGACCGCGGGAACCCTCGGTGCGCCCCGCATCGAGCTCACCCTCGACGAGGGTCACATCGTGCTGCCACCGGTCAACGATGGCGTGCAGGGCGTGTGGACCGGCACCCCGGCGCGGGCGCCTGAATTGACGATCGGCTCGATGAAGGTCGTGATTCCCGAGTCGGGCCAGGCCGCACAGGAGACGGTTGCGGTGTCGCCCGACGGTGGGTGGTTCGCCTTCGCGACCGCCGTCGATCCGTGCGCGAAGGACGCCGCACCGTCGCTCTACGTCGCCAATGCCAAGACCGGCGCGCTCAAGCACCTGCTGACCGCCAAGAGCCGGTTCGCGACGCGCTGGCTCGATGGGACGACGCTCGCGTACGAGGATGGCGACAGCGCAATCCGCTTGTGGGACGCGACGACCGGGCGCGAGGCGATGCGCATCGAGAACAAACCGGGTGTCGGTCTCGCGGTGCTCTCGCTCGCGAGCACACCGCTGTGCAAGCAGGCGCCACCGTCTGCCGAACCGACCGGTTCCGCAGGGTCCGGGGACGAGATGCCGCCCGAGGAAGGCAGCAGCGGCCCGGTCACCTCGCCGCAGTAGTATAGTCGCCGTATGCAGATCTTCCTCGTGCGCCACGGCGACGCCGTTCCCGAGGAGGAGGCCGGCAGTGACCGCGACCGCTGGCTGTCACCGCGCGGCCGAGAGTCGGCGCGCATCCTCGCGCGCCTGTTGCGCGAGTCGCGCATCGAGCCCGATGCGATCGTGTGCTCGCCGCTGCCGCGCGCCGTGCAGACGGCGGAGCTGCTCGCACAAGGCCTCGATTACATCGCGCACATCTCCACGTGGCGTTGCCTCGAGCCATCCGCGCAGCCGCGCGTCGCAGCCGGCATGATCCCGACCGTGGGCCGCAACGTGATCGTCGTCGGTCACGAGCCTTCGATCTCGGCGCTCGGCGCCTTCATCCTCGGCCGCCCGTCGTTCCCGCCGTTCCGTACCGCGCAGTGCTGCGCGATCGAAGACAACAAGCCCACGTTCACCGCGCGCTCCGACATCGACCAGGTCCAGGCGTACTTCGTCGAGTGATCAGCCGAGCTCGTGACCGCTGCGCCACGTCTCGATCACGAAGTCGATCAGGTGGCCGTCGTCGACGGCGATGTACGTGATTGCGCCAACGGCGAGCACCGCGATCGCTGCGTGGACGAGTGCGCGGCGCAGCGGGATGCGCCCGCCCCCGAGGATCGCGCCCGACACCCAGCTCGCCCCTACCCCGGCGAGCACGATCGTACGCACCGCGTGCGCGACGAGCGGGTTGCCGGTATACGCGACGACGATCAACACGGCCGCGATCGGCAGCAGATACAGCGTCTCGCTCGGCGGGCGCAGCAGCCGCCGAGACGCCGCCCGCCACGAATGCGCTGCGCGCCGCAGACCGACCGCCGCGACGACGACGAGCACGGCGAGTAGACACCACGCGGCCCACCGCACCTGGCGCCGCCACTCCGCGCGATCGAGCTGCGCGCGCA
>JAYVWH010000532.1:0-3538 GCA_043786265.1 Kofleriaceae bacterium
GTCGCGCACGTTCGTCGAGATCCTCGGGGGCGCGGCCGAGCGGCTCGCACCCGTGCTCGACAGCTCGCTTGCACGCGTGCAGCACTACTTGTTCGCCAGCAACGCCGAAACGGCGGCGCTCGACGACTCGGTGCGCATCATGTCGTCACCGGGCGAGAACCGCGAGTGCGTCGAGCTCGCACGCAGCATCCTCGACGAAGCACAGCGCGGCGTTCCGTTCGACCGCATGGCCATCCTGCTGCGTTCGCCCGAGCACTACCGCACGCACCTCGAGGAGGCACTCGGCCGAGCACGCATCCCCACGCACTTCGCGCAGGGCACACGACTCCCTGATCCCTCCGGGCGCGCGTTCCTCGCCCTGCTCGCGTGCGCGGCCGACGGACTCTCTGCGAATCGGTTCGCGGAGTACCTCTCGCTTGGCGAGGTCCCCGACGCGACATCCGCGGACGAACCACCCGTCTCTGCCCTGTCGAGCGAGCGCTGGGTACCGCCCGACGACGAGCTCGTTCCGCGCTCACTCGCGGCTCTCGATCTCGAGGCAGAGGAGGACGAGGCTTTGCGTAACGCCGCACCACCCCGGCTCGGTGGCACGGTTACCGATGGTTCGCTACGCGCGCCGTGGCGCTGGGAGCGCCTGCTCGTCGACGCCGCTGTCATTGGTGGCCGAACACGCTGGGAGCGGCGTCTCGATGGCCTCGCCGAATCTATGCGGCTCGACGCACGCGACGACTCCAGAGGTTACCGCGAGCGTGCCCTACGCGACCTCGCAGCACTCCGCGCGTTCGCACTACCGCTACTCGACGACCTCGCCGCGCTACCCACGAGCGCACCCTGGGGCGCATGGATCGAGCGATTGAGCGCCCTCGCGACGCGTACGTTGCGCGAGCCCGCGCGCGTGCTGTCGGTCCTCGCCGGCCTGCTGCCAATGGCGACGATCGGGCCGGTCTCGCTCGGCGAGGTACGCGGTGTCTTGCAGACGCGGTTGGCCGAGCTCGTCGTGAAGCCGACCGGCGCACGGTATGGCCGCGTGCTCGTCACCACGGTCGAGGCGGCCCGCGGTCACTCGTTCGAGGTCGTGTTCGTGCCAGGCCTCGCCGAGAAGATGTTCCCGCACAAGCTCATCGAGGATCCCTTGCTCCTCGATACGGCGCGTGCCCAGCAGCGGGTGCGGCTCACCCTCGAGCACGATCGCGTCGCCGAGGAGCGGCTCGCGCTACACATCGCGGTCGGTGCGGCGAGCGGCCGCGTCCTGCTCAGCTATCCGCGCATCGATCCTGACAAGGGCCGCCCCCGCGTACCGTCGTTCTACTGCCTCGAGGTCCTGCAAGCTGCGGAAGGCAAGCTGCCAAGCTTCGAGGAGCTCGGTCGGCGCTCTGACTCGACGGGCGCGGCGCGCATCGGCTGGCCTGCGCCCAAGAACGCGCACGCGGCGATCGACGAAGCGGAGCACGATCTCGCGGTCCTCGATCCGCTCGTGCACACACCGGTGGCCCCCAAGGGCGCCGCTCGCTACCTGCTCGATGCCAACGCGCACCTCGCGCGCGCACTGCGGGCGCGCGCTCGCCGGTGGGCGGTGAAAGCGTGGAAGACCACCGATGGCCTCGTGATCGAATCCGAGGCTGCCCGCGCCGCCCTCGCCGAGCATCTGCTGTCGGCACGATCCTTCTCGGCGACGGCGCTCGAGCAGCTCGCCGCGTGTCCCTATCGATTCGCGTTGCGCACGATCCTCAAGCTCGCGCCCCGCGAAGTACCCGAGCCGATCGAGACGCTCGACCCACTCGAGCGCGGGTCGCTGATTCACGAGGTCCAGTTCGAGCTGCTCGTCGAGCTGCGCGCAGCCGGCGCCCTTCCCGTCCGCCCGGCGACGCTCGAAGCCGCGCGTCGCCGTCTCGACACCGTGCTCGATCGCGTCGCGTTGCGGTTTCACGAGCGACTCGCCCCCGCCATCGAGCGCGTGTGGAACGACGGCATCTCTTCTATACGCGCCGACATCCGCGAGTGGTTGCGCCAGACCGCCGACGACGTCGACTGGACGCCGCGCAGCTTCGAGCTTGCGTTCGGACTACCGGGCGACGCCGGCCGCGACCCCGCGAGCGTCGATGAGCCGGTCGTGCTCGACATCGGCATCCGGCTCCGTGGCTCTATCGATCTCGTCGAGCAGCGTGCCGACGGAACCGTGCGTGCAACCGACTACAAGACCGGCAAGGCCAAGGTGAAGAGCGACGCACTGATCGCGGGCGGCACGAGCCTGCAGCCAACGCTGTACGCGCTCGCGCTCGAGAAGCTCCTTCCTGGCGTCCCGGTCGCGGGCGGCCGGCTGTACTACTGCACGACGCGCGGCGAGTTCGAGTCGGTGAGCGTGCCGCTCGACAACGAAGCCCGCGACTCCGCGCGCCTGCTCGTCGAGACGCTCGAGTCCCACTTTGCGACGGGGTTCTTTCCGGCGGCGCCGAACAAGGACGAGTGCAAGTACTGCGACTTCCGTCCGATCTGTGGCCCGTACGAGGAGATGCGCGCGAAGAGGAAAAATCCTGACCGGCTCACGCCACTCGCGAAGCTCCGAGGCAAGCGATGACATCGCCAACCCTGATCGACGCCGCCGCGCGCGAAACCATCCGCACGGATCTGTCGGCGACTTTGATCGTCGAGGCCGCGGCTGGCACCGGCAAGACGACCGAGATGATCGCGCGCATCATCGGCGCGCTGCGAACGGGTACCACGACGCTGTCGTGCGTCGTCGCGATGACGTTCACGGAGAAGGCGGCGGGCGAGATGAAGCTACGCCTGCGCGCCGAGCTCGAGGTCGAGCGCAAGAAGGTCAGCGGGATCGAGCTCGCCCGTCTCGAGCGAGCGCTGGGCGAGCTGGAGACCGCGCGCATCGGCACGATTCACTCGTTCTGCTCGGATCTGCTGCGCGAACGTCCGATCGAGGCGTCGATCGATCCGATCTTCGACGTCGCCGACGAGGAGCAGTCCGATCGCATCTACCAGCGCGCGTTCGACGCATGGCTGCAGTCCGCGATCGCGGACCCACCCGAGGGCGTTCGGCGCATCCTGCGTCGCAAGGATCCGACCAGCGACCTGCGCCATGCGGGCGATGCGATGGTCAAGCGCCGCGATTTCGACGGAGCGTGGCGCCGCGACCCGTTCGACCGCGACCGCGCGATCGACCACGTGATTTTCGAGCTCGCCTCGGTCGCGGGCCTCGCGACACGTGCCGCGAAGGCCAACGATCCGCTCGCGCGCACGTTCACGTGGATCGACCGGTGGCTCGCCGAGCTACACCGGCGGGAACAAGTCCGCGCGCGTGACTACGATGGTCTCGAGGCCGAGCTCGCTGATGTCAACCGGTGGTGGGTGTGGTCCTACACCGGCAAGGGTGGGGTCTACGGAGATGACCTCGCGCGCGCCGATGTGCTCGCCCAGCGCGACCGCGTGAAGACTGCGCTCGTCCAGTTCATTGAAGCCGCCGAAGCCGACCTCGCCGCGTGCCTTCACGGCGAGCTGCGCCCGCTGGTCGAGGAGTACGAGCGGCACA
>JAYVWH010000533.1:0-2689 GCA_043786265.1 Kofleriaceae bacterium
GTCGCCCTGCGCGAGCAGGAGCTCCAGCGACGGCATCGCAGCTCCGAGGCGACCCGGTGCATTGATGCGCGGCGCGATCTTCCACGCGACGGTGCGCGCATCGATCTCGCGATCGAGCTCGACGCCAGCGGAGGCGAGCAGCGCGGCGATGCCCGGGCGAGCGCGGCTCTGCAGACGGCGCAGCCCCAGCGCCGTGAGGATACGGTTCTCGGCGGCGAGCGGGACCATATCGGCGATCGTGCCGAGCGCGACGAGATCGAGGAGGTCGCGGACATCGGGCTCGTTGCGCGACCGGAAGTAGCCGCGGTCTCTCAGCTCCGTGCGCACGGAGGCCGCAACATAGAAAGCGAGACCGACCGAGGCCATGCCGCGGAACGGGAACGTGGAGTCGGCGCGGAACGGGTTCACGAGGGAGAACGCAGGATGGACAGCGATCGCCGAGGGCACGGTGTGATGGTCGACGACGATCACCTCGGTGCCACGCTCGTTGCAGGCGCCGATGGAGTCGAGATCACTCGTGCCGCAATCGCCAGTGATGACGAGCTTGCAGCCACGCGCCACGAAGTCGAGCGCCGCGCCGTGCGTGAAGCCGTAGCCGGCTTCGCGACTCGCGACCGCACACTCGACCTCGGCCCCTGCCCCGCGCAGGAACGAGGTCAGGAGCGCGGCGGTGGTGATGCCATCGACGTCGTAGTCACCGAACACACCGATGCGCTCCCCGCGATCCACGGCATCGGCGATCCGGCCAACCGCGGTCGGCAGGCCCGCGAGGCCCGACGGCGGGCGCAGCGCGGCGAGGCGAGGATCGATGAAGCCCTGAGCGGCGCTGGGCTCGACAACACCGCGGGCCACGAGGCAGCGCGCGGTAGCAGGCCGGACGCGGAGCGCACCCGCGAGTCTGGACACGATGTTCTCGTCGAGCGAGCGAAGACGGACTTGCACCCGCGCACCCTAGTGTCTGGGTCTGACACCGAAACACGCCGAAGCGCGTGAGATCCCCCGTGAATCAGGCGATCCCGGGATCGGATTCGGCCGCGGACTTCGCTCGTTTGCGTCGCAGATAGAAGCGAACGGCGACAGCGACGATCGCGACGACGACAACGGCCGCGATCATCAGATCGAACTTCTTCGCCTTCTGTGCGACCGGCTCCCAGTTCGCCCCGAGCCAGTAGCCGAGGCACATGAGGCCACCGCCCCAGATCGTGGCGCCCGCGACCGTCAGCGCGGCGAACGTCGGAATCGGCATCCGCGCGATACCGGCCGGGACCGAGATCAGGTGGCGCACCACGGGCAAGAACCGACCGATGAAGATCGTCTTGCCGCCATGTTTCGCGAAGTACTCCTCGGTCTTCTCGATGTCCTTGGCCCGCACGAACACGAACTTGCCGAACTTCAGCAGCAGCGGCTTGCCGCCGGCGCGGCCGAGCCAGTACGACAGCATCGAGCCCGTCAGCGCCGCGGTGCTGTTGAGCACGAGGATCGCCGGCAGCGAAAAATCACCGCGCGACGCCAGGTAGCCGGCGAACGGCATCACGAGCAGCGACGGGATAGGCACCATCGTGCTCTCGAGCACGATCAGCAGGAACAGCCCGGGGTATCCGAGGTCGACGACGAGCTGCTGGACCGCGTGGGCGAACTGCGCGAACACCGATCAGACTTCGCTGGAGGTCGACTGCGCTTGCGCCGCGGCGATCGACGCCGGAATCGCACGCGCCTTCGCCGGCCCCGAGTACCACGTCTTCGACACCCACAGGAAGATGGGGGTCGCGAGGAAGATCGACGAGTACGTACCGACGACGACACCGATGTTCATCGCGAACGCGAAGTTCCGCACGAGGCCCGTGCCGAAGATGTTCATGATCAGCGTCGTCGCGAACACCGTCGATGACGTCAGGATCGTTCGCACCAGCACCTCGTTGAGCGAGATGTCGACGATGCGTTCGGTCTTCTTGTCCTTGTGTTTGGTCATGTTCTCGCGAATTCGGTCGAACACGACGACCGTGTCGTTGACCGAGAACCCGACCACCGTGAGGAGGCCGGCGACCGAGGTCAGCGAGACTTCGGTCCACGTCACCGCGAACACGCCGATGACCATGACCGCGTCGTGCACCGTCGCGAAGGCGGCGCCTGGCGCGTACCGCACGTCGAAGCGGAACGCGAGGTACAGCATGATCAGGAAGATCGCGTAGACGATCGACTTGGCGGCATCGTTGCGCAGCTTCGCGCCGGCCTTGGCGCCGACGCCGTCGCTTGACACGGCGATTGCCTGGACGTTCGGGAACGTCTTCTCGAGGATCTGCGCGTACTGGCGATCGAGACCGTAAACGGCGAACACCGCGTTGTATTCGCCGGTTCCCTCATCGGGATGCGCGTACTGATCGGTCTCCTTGGTTCCCCAGGGCTTGAGCTCGAGGCCGTTCGCGGAGAACACCGCACCGGCCTCTTCGTTTTTGATCGGCTTGTGGGAGCGAACGTAGAGCCGCTCGCCGGACCAGTTCGACTTGCCGACCTCGTGGTCGTTGAACTTCGCGAGGAAGTCCTCGCGCGCCTTCTCTTGCTTCGCCGGCGTGATCGCCGAGAACCGCGGGCTCTTGACGAGCATGCCCTTGACGAGCACCTCGCCCTTTAACGTCTGTTCTTTGTACTCGATGCCCGACAGCTCGACGCCTTGCTCGCCGGCGCCCTCGAA
>JAYVWH010000534.1:0-2048 GCA_043786265.1 Kofleriaceae bacterium
CGCGATGGCTACATCCTGCTGATCTTCCCCGAGGGCACGCGCAGCGACACCGGTGTGATGGCGGACTTCAAGCCGTCGCTCGGCTACCTCGCGATGACGAACAAGTGCGGCATCTTGCCGATGTATCTGCACCGCACCCACGAGGCGATGCCGAAGGGCCGCTACCTGCCGAAGCGCGGCGAGCGCGTTGCTTCGTACGTCGGGCCGTACCTGTCCTACGAAGACGTGTTGAAGCTCGCCGCTGGCAAGCCGCGCAGCGAGCAGTACCGCGCGATCACCTATCACGTCGAGAGCATCATCCGTCGGCTCGCGCCGAGCGATGCAGCGTGGACGCTCGGTGCTTCCGGCGTGCAACCGATGGCCGAATATCTCGCCGAGCGCGGCGAGCAGGTCTCCGACGAAACCGAGGCTCAGCCGTGAAGACTTCCGTCCTCGTGACCGGTGCAACCGGCTTTCTCGGCGAGCACTTGTGCCGCGTCCTCGTCGCAGAGGGTCACATCGTGCGGGGCCTCGCTCGCTCGCGCAGCTCCGTGCTCGAAGACCTCGGGGTCGAGCACGTGCGTGGTGACGTGCTCTCGAACGACGACCTCCAGCGCGCCCTCGATGGCGTCTCGGCGGTATTTCACCTCGCTGGCGCGGTGTCGCGCGATCCGCAAGACGCGCAACGCATGATGCGCTTGCACGTCGATGGCACCCGCAAGGTGATGGAGCAGATGGCGGCGTTCGGCATTCGCCGGATGATCCTCGCCTCGACCAGCGGCACGATCGGCGTCTCGAAGGATGAAGCGATCATCGACGAGACCGCGCCATACGCCGAGGAGATCGTGGCGGGCTGGCCGTACTACGCCTCGAAGATCTATCAAGAGCGGCTCGCGTTCGAGCACGGCGAGCGCCTCGGGATCGAAGTCGTGGCGGTCAACCCGTCGCTGCTCCTGGGGCCTGGCGATCGTCGGCTGTCCTCGACCGGCGATGTCCGCAAGTTCATCAAGAAGCAGATTCCAACCATCCCCGATGGCGGCATCAACTTCGTCGACGCGCGCGATGCGGCGCTCGCCACGGCCAACGCGCTCGCGAATGGCCGGGCAGGGGAGCGCTACCTGCTTGGTGGTCCCAACTGGACGACCAAGGAGTTCTTCGCGCGGCTGGGCCGGATCGCGAACGTCTCCCCGCCGCGCCTCAAGCTGCCGCCGCGGATCAATAAGTGGGGCGCGTCGATCGTCGAGGAGCTCTATCGCTGGCGCGGCAAGGAGCCGCCGGTCGATCGCATCTCGGTCGAGATGGCCGAGCACTACTGGTGGATCGATTCGACGAAGGCGACCCAGGAGCTTGGTTTCGAGCCGCGCGACCCGCAGCTCACCCTCGTCGACACCGTCGACTATCTGCGCCAGGGCGTCGACCCGAGCTGACGCTAGGCGCAATGCCGCGATTAACGCGCGCGCGAGTCGCGCGCTGGCGACAGTGACGGCAGTCAGCGGACGCGGATCCGCCCGAAACCCACCACCCGTCGCGACCGCCAAAGGGCGATGCGACTCGGAGGCGTGCACTACGAGCTAGTCCGACGGAGGGCCTCCTTGATCAGCGTCGCCAGGTCTCCACCGTCCACGTGGGCGATGGCTGCGTTCACGGCGCTCGTGGCGACCGGACGCGGATAGCCGAGTTGCACGAGCGCCTGCGTGGCCAGCTTCATCATCTCGCCTTCGCCTACCGCGTCGCGAGTGGCCGCTGCCGTGACCTGCGGCGCGTCGCAGCGGCTCAGCTCGAGAGCGGCGCGGACCAGCTGCGAGACATCGGCATCTGCGTCCACGTGGGCGCTCGCCTGGTCGAGGGCTGATCGGGCGGCCGCAGCCGTGAAGCCCAGCTGGCGCAGCGCTTGTTTGGCGTGCTCGAGCTTCACGACATCGGCGAACCGTTTGCGAGCGATCGGTGCTGACGTCGACCGCACCGTATCGCGCACCGTATCGACGGCGCACGCTTCGACGCTGGAGCGCGCGTCGACCAGGCGCATGCCATCACGGATGAACACGAGCTCGTCGGGTGCGCGGCCCGTG
>JAYVWH010000535.1:0-2881 GCA_043786265.1 Kofleriaceae bacterium
CTCGCGCACGCGCAACCCGCGGACGCCAAGTCCCAGTACGAGGCGGGCTACCACTCGATGATCGACGGCGACTTCGCGCGCGCGGGGAGCGAGCTCAGCGCGGCCGCAGCGATGACCGATGATCCCGAGCTGCGTGCGGCCGCGATCCAGCTCGCGCGGCTCGCGAATGACCTCGCCGCGCGCCACGCACGCCTCGCTTTCACACCGACCGATGCACCGCCCGCGCTCGGCGGTGACACCGCTGGTGGCCTCGTCGAAGGCGGCGCCAACGCACCGGTCTCCGAGGATGATGCGCGCGATGGCGGTCGCGCCACGTTTGTCGTCACGACTACTATTGCGGCGCTCTACAGCGGCGTGGTCTTCATCGATTTGCTCGACATCAACGACATCCGAAGCGGCACCTTGCTCGTGCTCGGCGCGACGGCCGCTGGTGTCACGGGTTCGTTGCTCGGCACGCAACATCGCCGGATGACCGGCGCGATGGCGGATAGCTGGGGCCTCGGCCTCACCGTCGGCGCGGCGAACGCTCTACTGCTGAGCAGCCCGCTCGGCCTCACCGACGGTAACAACGTGAGTGAGAAGATCCAGACCACGACGCTACTCGCGGCCTGGGGTACCGCGACCGCAGGCCTGCTGTTTGCGGATTACTACAGCCCGACACGCGCACAGGTCGGCATCACCTGGACGTTCGGAATAATGGGCGTCGCATCGACGTTGTTGTCACTCGCGGTTCTCCAGCCCAGCAACCTCGGCGGCGACTCGTTCCTCACGATCACCGCGGCTGGTCTCGACGCGAGCCTCGTCGCCGGCGGCGTATTTGCGAGCAAGCTCGACTGGTCGCAGTCACGCGCGCGCTACGTCGGTCTCGGCGCGCTACTCGGTGGCCTCGCAGGCATCGGCGGCTCGCTGCTGTTGTTCGCCGATACTGGCAGCGACAATACCGCGCGCACCGCCGCCGGCATCACGCTCGGCGGTATCTGGGGTGGCTTCGCATTGACTGCGCACCTGACACGCGACATGGCGCCGGACTACCGCTTCCGCGTGAAGCCGGCCGGCGTGCAGGCGAACTTGATGCCGACGCGAATCAAAGATGCGCCTGCCCTATCGATTGTCGGTTCGTTCTAGCGCACGAACTCGATGATCTCGCGCACGCCCTCATCGCGCGCCGCCGACGGTACGTTGAAGAAGCCGTGCGGCGCATCAGGATAGATCACGAGACGCGTCGAAAATCCGTGCTGCTCGCGCGCCGCTGCGAGCCGCTGCGATTGCTCGACGGGCACCACTCCATCCCCTGTGCCATGCAGGAGGAGCGTCGGCGCGGGCGAGTGACTCGCGCGCGCGGGTAATCGCTCCTCCCAGTGCGCGCGGTGCGGCGACCGCAGCAACAGGCGCGGCAATAGCTCGGCCACGCGCCCGCGCAGGTGGTCGACGTCGTACAGGCCGAAGCAGCCCACGACGCGTGCGATCGCGGGCTCACGAGAGGCAGCGAGCATCGCGAGTGTCGCGCCGGCTGAGAATCCGGCTACCGAGATGCGCGCCGGATCGAGGCCGAGCCAGACCGACCGCTGCTGCCAGAACGCGACCGCGGCCGACACGTCGTCGAGTGCCTCCGCGAGCCGGCCGCCGCGGAAGATCAGGCGATAGTCGATCGCACACACCGCGATACCGGCACCGCACAGCCGCGATGCGACGAAGCGCACTGGCTTCATGCGCCGCGAGCCAAACAGGAATGCACCACCATGGACGAGCACGACCGACGAACCGATCGCCGCGCGCGGCACGTAACAATCCGCTACCTGCGCGCGGCCGCGTCCCGTGACCGCGCAATACCGCACGCCCGGAGCGGTCGGCTCGATCGCGTCGACAGGGCCGCGCATTGATGCGATCGCGTGCAGCAGCGACTGATATGTCAGATTCACGGGCGCGCGCCCCGTGCGAGTGACTCGAGCTGAACCTCGAGCCCGAACGCAAAGATCTCGTCGAGGTGCTCGGCCTCGAGCCACGCGGACACCGCGGTCACGTGCGGAAACTTGCGGCGCAGCGCTGCTGACTGCGGATCCTGAGGACCGCGTGGCGCGGCCAGCTCGCTCAGCGCGAAGCCGTTGCAGTACGAGCTCACGATGCGGTAGTAGCGCGCCGTCGTCTTGTCGTCGAGACCCTGCGCGCGCGCAAGCTCGAATAACCGTTCCAAAAATTGGTACGTGCCCTCGCTAGAGAAGCGACGCGTCGCGAGCAGCGGAAACGCGTTCGGGTGGTCATGCGCGATTCTCCGATACGACGTGGCAACAGCCCTGAGCGCAGCTACCCAGTCCCGCGGTTGCTTCTCGAGAGTAGCCGCCGCCGTCGCCATCAATCGCTCGACGACAGCGTCGAGAAGCGCGTCCTTGCTCCGGTAGTACCAGTACAGCGCCATGCCCTCGCAGCCGAGCTTTGCGCCGAGCTTGCGGATGCTGAACGCATCGAGTCCATCGCGGTCGATCAGCGCGAGCGCGGCGTCGCCGATCGCCGCGTGCGAGAGCTCGACCGGCTTCGCTCGCGACTTGCGTGCAGGCTTCGTCACGCGCGTCCCATGCGGACGAGCTGGCCGGGATGGGCACCCGTGAGGCGACCGTGTTCCGCGATGGCGACCCCACCCACCAATGTTGCGATGTAGCCATCAGCGCCTTGCACCAAGCGCCGTCCGCCGGCGGGAAGGTCACGCTGCATCACCGGTCGCGGCAACGAAAGCCGCGACAGATCGACGATGTTGAGATCCGCGCGCATGCCGACCTCGATCGTCCCGCGATCGGTGAGCCCGATGAACCGCGCGGTATCGCGTGCCTGCATCTGGACGACGCGCTCGAGCCCGATACCGTGCTTGCGGTCGCGCGCCCAGTGCGTG
>JAYVWH010000536.1:0-11104 GCA_043786265.1 Kofleriaceae bacterium
GGCGACTCTTTGGTGAGGTTTCATGTCGCGCATTGCATTCGTTCTCGGTGATGACTTCGAAGACAGCGAGTTCGCTCAGCCGTACAACGAGCTGCGGGCCGCCGGTCACGACGTCGAAGTGCTGGGTGTGAAGGCCGGCCAGACCGTCAAGGGCAAGAAGGGCAAGGAGGAGTTCACCATCGAGGCCGCTGCAGCCGATAAAGATCCCGCGAGCTACGACGCGCTCGTGATCCCCGGTGGCTACTCGCCCGATCACCTGCGCACGGACAAGCAGGTCGTCCGGTTCGTGGGCGCGATGGCGCGCGCGGGCAAGGTGATCGCCGCCGTCTGCCATGGACCGCAGCTGCTGATCGAGGCCGATGCGGTCGAGGACAAGCAGCTGACCTCGTGGCCATCGGTCCGCACTGATCTGCTCAACGCGGGCGCGAAGTGGGTCGACCGCGAGGTCGTTGTCGACGGCAAGCTGATCACCTCGCGCAAGCCCGAGGACCTCCCCGCGTTCATCGCGGCAATCCGCGAGCACCTGGGCGACCGGACGATCCGGAACGCGGGCTGAGCTCGGACCGGTCCGGCCGCCTGCGATAGGATGAGCCGTGGCCGGTTTCGAGGAAGCGGTACAGGCGCTGTCGCGGGTTCCGCTCGCCGAGTTCGTCGCGGAGCGAAAGCGCATGGCGGACGCGCTCAAAAAGGACGGCGATACCGCGTCCGCCAAGCAGCTCCTTGCACGCAAGCGCCCGACGATCTCGGCGTGGGTCGTCAACCAGCTCTACTGGCACGCGCGCGACATCTTCGACGCCCTCCTAGCGACCGCCGAGAAGCTGCGCGACGGTGACCTCAAGGCGAGTGGTGCGCATCGCGAAGCGATCGCAAAGCTGCGCCAGCGCGCTGCGACGCTGCTCAAGGACGCTGGCAATGCGCCGACCGAGTCGACCCTGCGACGCGTCTCGACGACGCTATCCGCGATCGCCGTCGCGGGTGGCTTCGATCCCGACCCGCCTGGCGCTCTCGCCGAGGATCGCGATCCACCCGGCTTTGCAGCGTTTGGCATCGCCTCGGGCTCCGACGAGCCCGCCGCACCGGTGGCCCACCCGCCGAAAGCGACCGAGGCGGCGAAGCACGAGCACCACGCAAAGGCGCCCGCGCACGCAACGCCGCCCGCGCGAGACGACCAAGATCACGACCTCGCACGCGCACGCGCCAAGCGCGACTCGGCAAAGCTCGACCGCGACCGCGAGCACGAGGAGCGCGAGCAGGCAAAGACAGACAAGGCCGCCGAGAAAGCGCGCGAGGTCGCCGAAACCGCGCAGCGCGCAGCCGATCAGGCGGAGAAGAAGCGCGAGGAGGTCGAGAGGAAACGTGCGGCCGCCGAGCGGCACCAAATCGAAGCCGCGCTGCGCACCGCGAAGGGCGAGCTGCAGGAGCGCGAGCGCGCGGTCAAGCAGCTGGAGAAGCAGCTCGCGGCCGCGGCGAAATCCGTCGAGGATGCGCAGGAGATCGTCGACGATCTCGCACGCCGGCTCGACGACCTCCGCGAGTCCTGATCTATTTGCGTCCGCGCGGGATGCCGTAGGTCGCCGTCACGGTCTGGACCTTTCCGGCGCGCACAAAAGTCACCTTGACGTCCGTGCCAGGCTTGGCGGTCTGCAGCACGAACATCAGGTCGTTGATGTTGCGGATCTCGACGGTGCCGACCTGAACGATACGGTCGCCACCCTTGAGGCCGGCCTTCAGCGCGGCACCGTCAGGCATCACGTCGGACAGGATCACACCGGGTGCTGCATTCGGGTCCTCGCTGTAGGACGGCACGGTGCCGAGCGAAGCACCCGCACGACGCATGTCACCGGCCATCGTCTCGGGCGCTGACTTGACGTAGGTCAATGCATCCTTGCGTGCGGCGAGTCCCATCGCGATCTCGCCGACGACCATCGCGACGCGCGCACCGCCCGCCGCATTGATCTTGTCGGCGTCGTCGGTAGCGGTGTGATAGTCGAGGTGGTTGCCCGTGAAGAAGAACAGTACCGGGATGCCGGCGACGTAGAACGCCATGTGATCGGACGGGCCGTAGCCCGACCCACCGATCGTGCACGACACCCGCGCGTTCACGCACGCCGGCTCGGCGAGGCTGTGCCACTCCTTGGCCGATTCGGCGCCGTTGATGTGGAGAGCGTTGTTCCGCATCCGACCGATCATGTCCATGTTGAGCATCGCGACGATCGGCTCTTTCGTCGGCAAGTTGCGCACGTAGTACGCCGAGCCGAGGTCGCCCTCCTCCTCACCGGAGAACGCGACGACATAGATATCGCGCTGCAGCTCTGCCTTGCGCTTGCCGAGCGCCGCGGTCACCTCGAGGAGACCAGCGACACCACTGGCGTTGTCATCTGCGCCGTTGTGCGGGGCGATCACCTTGGGATCGAGCGCGTTCGAGCCGCCACCCATGCCGAGGTGGTCGAGGTGCGCACCGATCACGATCACACCGGGGAGCTTGGTCGGCGCGCCGGCGCGAATCATGCCGACGACATTGTCGGTCGGAGTGCGGACCGGCACGAGCGCTACCGTGATCTTGGCCTTGTGCCCACCCTTCTCGAGAACCTTCGCGACATCGCGCTTCACGACGAGGATCGGGATGCCGACATCGGCTCCACCGGAGATCAGATCGGCCATACCGTCCGTCGTGAGCTTCGGCAGCGGCGCTTCCTCCTCGGGGGGCGCGGCCGAATCTCCGCCGGTGTCGTAGACGATCATGCCGATGGCTCCACGCGTGCGCGCGAGCAGCGCCTTGAAGCGGATGTCACCGAGGCGCGCCTGCACCGTCGGACCGAGCTGCTTGTCGGCGGGAACGAAGCGATGAACGAGCACGATCTTGCCCTTCACCGACTTGCCCTTGTAGTCGTCGAGCTTGGCGTCCGCGTCCACGACGCCGTAGCCCACCGGCACGATCGCGCCCGTCACGGTCTTGCTCGCCGCGAACGGCATCGGCGCAAACAGCGTGTTGTCGATCGCCTTGCCGTCGAGCTCGAGAGCCGTGGTCGGCCCGCGTTTGACCTCGGTGGTGACATCGAAGCTCTGGCGCCACGCGTTGTTCGGCATGCCCGGCTCGGCGCCGAAATCGCCGAGCTTCTGCTGCACCATGTCGGCGGCGTCGCGCAGGCCCTTGGTGCCGATACCGCGACCCTCGCGCTCGTCGGCGGCGAGGAATTGCACGTGCGCGCCGAACCGATTTGCGGACTCGACTTCGGGCGCGCTGGTGTCGCTGGCCGGAACGTCGTTGACCCAGTCGGCGAGGAACACGTTGGTGTCGGCGGGGCCCGCGGGGCCACCGGTGACACGGTAAATGTCACCCTTCTCGCCCTGGATCACGTCTCGCCGGTTCGACGAGAACGCCAGGGTCTTGCCGTCGGGAGAGAACACCGGGAAGCCGTCGAAGCCGGGCGCGTAAGTGATGCGCTCGAGGTGGGTGCCGTCGACATCGATCGAGAACAGATCGAAATCGGGGCCGCGCGGGGACATGTAGTTCGACGCGAAGATCACGCGCTTGCCGTCGGGGTGAAAGTACGGCGCGAACGACGCACCCGGTAGGTACGTCAGCTGGCGTGCCTCGGTGCCGTCTGCATTCGCGATCCACAGGTCCATGCGGGTCGGCTTGACCAGCTTCTGTGCGAGCAGCGCCTTGTAGTCCTCGAGGTCCTTGCCCTGCGGGCGCGACGAACGCCACACGATCTTCGAGCAGTCGGACGAGAAGAACGCGCCACCGTCGTAGCCGGGGAGATCCGTCAGCTGCCGCAGATTCTTGCCGTCCGCGTCCATGCGCCACAGCTCGAGATCACCGCTGCGCGTCGACGTGAAGATGATCGAACCATCCTTGGGACACACCGTCGCCTCGGCGTCGTAGCCAGGACCGCCCGCGAGGAGCTTCAGGTTCGAGCCATCTGCGTTCGCCTTGTAAATGTCGTAGTCGAACAAGCCCCACAGATAGCCCTTGCTGTTATCCGGCGGTGTCGGACACGTCGCGCTCGCCTCGTGCGTCGACGCGTAGATGATCTCCTGGTCGCCCTTGAGGAAGTACGAGCACGTCGTGCGGCCCTGCCCCGTCGACACCAGCTTGTTGGCGGTGCCACCGCTGGCTGACATCACCTCGATCTGGTCGCACTTGTATGGAGAGTGGTTGGTCTGGAAGATCAGCCGGTCACCACCGAACGACCAGTACGCCTCCGCGTTGTCGCCGCCGAACGTCATCTCGCGCACGTTCTTGAGGTGCGACTCGCCCGGGAGCGCGAGGTCGCGAATCTCGGGAGGTGCCTTGGTCACCGTGGTCGTGACGGTCGACTTGGCGGCCTCCGGTGGACAGCAGCTCGCGAGCGCGGTCACGAGGACAACACGACGGATCATGGCCGCGAGAGTACCCCCTGGCTGTATCGCGCGAAGGCGATCTGATACCTAGTTCGCATGCTCTCAGTCGAGGACGCGACGCGGACCGTCGCCCAGCGCATCGAGCGACTTCCCGGCGAGCGCGTCCCGCTGCACGAGGCCCGCGGTCGGATCCTTGCCGAGAACATCGTCGCGCCACGCTTGCTGCCGAGCTTCGACAACTCCGCGATGGATGGCTACGCGGCGCGGTCGAGCGAATTGCCCGCGACGCTGCCCGTCGTCGCAACGATCGCCGCTGGTCAGGTGCTGCTTGACCGGTTCCCCGAGCGCGTCGCGATCCGGATCCTGACGGGTGCGCCCGTGCCCGCGGACTTCGACACCGTCGTGATCCAGGAGGATGTAACGGTCGAAGGCAACAACGTCACGCTGCCGGCATCGCCCGTCGGGGACAACATTCGCCGCGCCGGTGAAGACATCGCCATCGGCGCCATCGCCGTGCGCGCCGGCGAGCGCCTCGATGCCGCGGAGCTTGGCCTGCTCGCCGCACTCGGTGTGAAGGACGTCCCGGTCGCCCGTGCGCCGCGCGTCGCGCTGATCGCAACTGGTGACGAGCTGGTGTCCGTCGGTGAAGCGCCCGGCGCGGGCCAGATCGTGGATTCGTCCGCCCACATGCTCGCGGCACTCATCCCCGGCTGCGGCGGCGTGTTCACGTACATCGGGATCGCGAAAGACGATCCGCTCACGATGGCCGCGCTGATCACGAGCGCGATGGGTCACGACGTCGTGATCACCACCGGTGGCGTCTCCGTGGGCGACCGCGATCACGTCCGTGCAGCGCTGCAGTCCGCGGGCGTCGAGCTCGAGCTGTGGAAGGTCGCGATGAAACCCGGCAAGCCGTTCTCGTTCGGCATCAATGGCAAGGTCCCCGTGTTCGGTCTCCCGGGCAACCCGGTGTCGACCTTCGTCGCGTTCGAGCTGTTCGTGCGCCCCGCTCTGCTGGCGATGCAAGGCGCCACGGTGACCGCGCGCCCGCGTGCAACGGTCAGCCTCGTGCCCGGTTACCGCAAGCAGGCCGGTCGCACCCACTTCGTGCGCGCCAGGGTCGTGCGCAACGGCGAGCACCTGCTTGCCCACCCGCATCCCAAGCAGGGCTCTGCGATGCTGTCCTCGCTCGTTGGCTGCAACGCGCTCGTCGAGCTGCCGGCCGATCAGTCAGAAATCATGCCCAACACCCTGGTCCAGGCGATCCTTCTCGAGGCCGTATGAGCGAGACCCCCGAACCCGTTCGCGTCACCGTCCAACCCGACGAGGAGGGCCGCGTCGACAAAGCCCTCGCGCGCCACTTCCCCGATGCCGGTCGCAAGCAACTCGCCGAGCTGTTCGAGGCCGGTGAAGTCCGCGTCGCCGGCAAGAAGGTCAAGAAGGGTGACCGCGTCACTGCCGGCGCCATCATCGAGCTCGCACGCTCGCCGATCGCCGCGACCGCGAAGATCCCGCTCCCCGATCCGAGCGTGACCCTCGACCTCCTCCTCGAGAGGCCCGACCTGATCGCGGTCCTCAAGCCGATCGGAATCGCGTCGCAGCCGCTACGCGCAGGCGAGCTCGGCACGATGGCAAACGGTATTGCCGCACGCTGGCCCGAGTGCGCGACGATCGGTGATGACCCGCGCGATGGTGGGCTCGTGCACCGACTCGACATCGGAACCTCGGGCATCCTCGTCGCGGCGCGCAACCCCGAGACCTATCGCGAGCTGCGCGTCGCGTTCGGTCAGGGTCGCGTCGAGAAGCAGTACCTCGCGATCGTCGATGCGCGTCCCGTGTCGCGTGAATGCGATGCGCCGCTCGCCCAGCGCGGCGATCACGTCCGCGTCGATCACACCGATGGTCTCGCGGCCTACACCCAGTTCACGGTCGAGCAGGCGACCGCCACCCACGCCCTGGTGCGCTGCATCGCGCAGACCGGTCGCATGCATCAGGTCCGCGCACACCTGGCCCACGTGGGTTCGCCAATCGCGGGAGACGCCCTCTACGGTGGCAAGCCTGTCGAGGGCCATCACGGCTTCTTCCTGCATGCGGTGTCGTTGCGCATTCCGGTCGGATCCGAGCAGTTAGCGCTCGAGGCGCCGCTACCCGCGCACTTCGCCGCTGCACTTGCAGCCCTCGGCCTCGCTTAACACACGCGCAACAGACCGCCGGCCGCCGCCACGCGTTCGAGCAGGAATGTCCAAGCTCGCCGCACTCGTGACCCTCGCCCTCGTCGGATGCGCAACTCGTGCAACCCCGCCCGCAACCGTCGCGAATACGCCACCGCCGCGCACTGCACCCGCCCCGGCCCACGAAGAGCTTCGCCCGCTCAACTGGAGCGGCGACATGGAGAAGCAGGTCGCGATCGATGGTGGCGTGGTCACGATCGGCCTCGTTGATCACTCGCCGACGGTGAAGATCGTGCGCCTCGAGGGTGCGCGGCAGACGGAGCTGTTCATCGCGCCGCTACAGATCGATGGCGTCCCGCCACAGCTAAGCACGTTCGACTACCAGATCGATCCGACCGCGAACGTCGACGGTGCAACGCCTGATCGGTTCACCCTCGTCGGCTCAGTCAGCGAATCTGCGCAGATCACCTACACGGTGATCTGGGTATTCTCCTGGAACCCTACCCGCAGCGCGTTCGATGTCGCCGCGCCAACCGTCGAGCGTCACGACAACAGCGTGTGCCTGCCCTGCTTCAGCTGATCATCCGAACGGCATCTTGCGGCGCAGGTCGTTGATCTCGGAGTGCTCCGACGGGATGCCCTCGGGCTCGTGACTACTCGGGTCTTGGTCGATCCGCATCGGGCCGGACAGCTCGACCTCGTCGACCGCGCCGACGTTCATCGACCCGGCCGTTGTCCTGTCGGCGCGCAGCGTGCGCGCGAGATACGTCGCGACCGCCGCTGCGGCTCCCGCGACACCGGAGATCACGAACAGTTTGCCGACGAGCTTCATGCGTCCTTGCACGAGCAAGACACGTACCTTCTTTATTCGGGGACGACGCGCAGGCCGGCGCCGGCGAGCGCACGGAGGAGCTCGTCGATGTTGTTCGACGCGACCAGCAGCGTACGCAGCTGATGCTCGTGCCCCGCGTCGAGGGCCGTCGCGGTCAGAAACGGATGAGTCACGGGCTGGGAACCCGGCGAGCTCGCTGTGCTGATCAGGACACCCGCCTGATCGGACATCTCGAGAATCGCGAGGTCGCGGTTGCGAGTCAGTGTCGCTTGTTCCTCGGCGCCGCCCTCGTACATTGCGAGTGCGTCAGTGTAACACCCGTTTGACACAGCGGATCTACCGCAGCGAGAATCCCTGTTGGTGAAGTTCGTCTGGATCGTGCTGCTCCTTTGCGCGACGTCCGCGCGCGCGGGCACGAGTAGCAAGGTCGTTTTTGTCGGCTTGCGTCCACTCAAGGCCGACGGCGCGACTGGCGACCTCGGGCGGCTCGCCGAGGCGCAGCGGTTTCGCGCGATCGCACAGAGTGCGCTCCAGGGCGCATCGGAGCAGCGCGTCCTCGGTCACGACGAGCTGACCAAGATGCTCGAGCCAAAGTATCTGGTGACTTGGTTCAACTGCGCGGGCGATTTCGCGTGCACGAGGGACCTGCTTGCGCCGGTGCGGCACGGTGGCTACGAAACGGCGATCACAGGCGACTTTACCATCACCGATAGTTCGTATCGGTTCCGGTTCGTCGCGTTCACGCTTGCCGACGGCAAGATCGTAAAAGAGATCACGTTCGAGCTACCCCTGGCCGACGCCATGAGCCCGGACGCGTGGCGTGGGAACTTGGTCCGGATCCTCGCCAACGCGCGCCTGCGCATCCGCAGCAATGTCGTCGGTACGACTTGCACGATCGACGGCCAGCCTTGCGTGTTCGAGTCCGATCAACAAACGCTGGACGTGATGCCTGGCGATCATAAACTCGAGCTCACCAAGGACCAGTACGAGCCGGCAATCGTCACTGTCAATGTCGCCGCCGAGACCGACAAGGAGATCGCGCTCGCACTCAAGCCCGTAGCAAAGAGCGGCGACGATAAGCAACGGGGACCGGCCCGGACACACCGCGGTCCGTCGCTGCTCGCCGTCCGCACCAACGAGGTCGTTACGCTCGACGGCAAGCTCGACGACCCGGCGTGGCAGAATGGTTGGCTCGAAACGAGCTTCACCCAGCACTTCCCCGACGAGAAGAAGCCGGCAACCCAAAGCACCGAAGTTCGAGTTCTCTATGACGACGGTGCGATCTACGTCGGGGTGCGTTGCATCGACGCGCATCCCGAACAGATCGTTGCACGTCTGACCCGCCGCGACCGCGACATCGACGGCGACCGCGTCACCGTCGACATCAGCTCGAAGAACGACAAGGCGAGCGCATTTCATTTTCAGGTCAACGCCGCTGGTGTTCAGCTCGACGGCATCCGGTTCAACGACACCGCCTACAACAACGACTGGGACGGTCGCTGGTACTCGGCGACGACGATCGATAACCAGGGCTGGACCGCTGAGCTCAAGATCCCGCTGGTCACGCTGCGCTACAGTGGCCACGAGACATCGTTCGGCTTCCAGGTCCGTCGTTACCTCGGCCGGCGTGGCGAGATCGACGAGTGGGCGTACATCCCCAGCACCGTCGAGGGCGAGGTCTCGTACTACGGGTCGATCGAGGACATTCGCGGTCTCAAGGCGAAACGGCTGTTCGAAATCGTGGCCTACGACTCGCGCAGCTCGATCTTGCGCAAACGCCAGGGCGCGCTCGACGGACGTGAGAACGCCGACAGCTTTGGCGCCGATATCAAGATCGGCCTCACGCCCGGCCTCACGCTCGACAGCACGTTCAATCCCGACTTCGGCACGGTCGAGGTCGATCAAGTCGTACTCAACCTGACGACGCTCGAGACCTATTTTCCCGAGAAGCGGCGCTTTTTCATCGAGGGAGCCGAGCTGTTCGCCACGCCGTTCAACCTGTTCTACAGCCGTCGCATCGGCGCGACCCCACCGTCGCCGAGCGTAGGCACGCCGGTTGCCCCGCTGCCGAACGGCAAGATCTGGGGCGCGCTAAAGCTAACCGGTGTACTCGCAGGCCGGTTGTCGATCGCCGTACTCGATGCACTGACGGCGCGCCGCGACGTCGTGACCGAGCGCGCACCGGGCGACACCGACAAGGTGTTGATCGATCCGACGACCAACTTCGGCGTCCTGCGGTTGCGCCAGGACTTCGGTACCAACTCGTTCATCGGCTTGACCGCTACCGCCGTTAATCGCATCGAGCCCCGCGATGCTGCGACCCCTCAGGCCGACGACATCTGCCCGATCCCCTACGCCACTGAATTCACCGCACTCGCCTCGCCGTTGCCACGCGATGGACGCTGCACCAACGACGCGTACACCGCTGGAATCGACACCACGTTGCGCACGTCCGATGGTGGCTGGGGCGCCTCCGCGCAGATCGTCGGGACGCGTATCGCGAAGGGACCAACGCAGGTTATCCCCGATGGCACATCGATTGGGTCGGGGTCGTCCGGCTTCGGCGCCAAGGTCGAACTCGGCAAGTATGGGGGCGAGAACTGGCTGTTCAAGATCGCGACCCAGCACTTGAGCCCGCGGTTCCAGATCAACGACGCGGGCTATCAGGACATCGCGAACTTTCACGAAGCACTCGGCTCGGTGACTTGGCGCACAACCAAGCCACACGGAGAATTCCAGTCGCTGTCGATCGAGGCGAGCGTCAAGCAGCGCTTGTTGTGGGCGGGCGAACGCATTCTTACCGACCCCGTCGTCACGCTCACGACGCAGCTGACGAACCTGTGGACAATCCAGGCGGTGCTCGAGCCGCTCTACCCGAAGTGGTACGAAGACCGCGAGACACAGGACGGCGCGCGAACCCAGCGCGCAATGGGGAGCTACGGCTCTATCGAGGTCAAGTCGGATGATAGCAAGGCGCTGGTCGTCGGCCTGTTCGCGAGTGGCGGCAAAGACTCCGGAGATCTCGCTGCAATTCACTCGTCACTCTCGGTGTCGCTGCGACCGACGCCGCCCCTCGAGATCGACCTGCTCGCGAACGTCACACACGACTCGGGGATCGCGCGGTGGGTCGACACCATCGACAATATGGATGGCACGCGAGGCTACCTGTTCGCGGATCTCGACGCGCGGGCAGCCGACCTCACGCTCCGCGCGACCTATACATTCACGCGTAAGCTGTCCTTGCAGACGTACTTGCAACCATTCGTCGCGAGCGGTCACTATTCGCAACCAGCGGTGCAGACCGTCTCCGGCCTCAAGCCCGTGCTCCGCTACGATCGCTTCACCCCGACCAGCGTCCCAGCGGACGCACTGCCTGACTTCCGCGAGGGCGCGATCAACCTGAATCTGTTTGTACGCTACGAGTATTTGCCGCTTTCGGCACTGTGGCTGGTCTACACGCGCGAACAACAACAAGCGGCCTACGATTCGGCCGAGGGCAACGGCCGGCTGCGCTTCGATCGATTTACGAGTGGGCCGACGACCGATGTGCTCTTGATTAAGCTAAACTACCTCTGGTTTTAAATGGCGATGCTCGGATACGTGGCGATCGTCGACGCCTACTCCTCTGGCAGCCTCTATGCGGCTGAGCTGAACAAGCGCGGTTATGCTTCGGTCCACGTCCAGAGTCAGGATCCGATACCGCTTGACGATATCGCATCGTTCAACGCCGCCGAACACGCGGCGAACATCGTGT
>JAYVWH010000537.1:0-8572 GCA_043786265.1 Kofleriaceae bacterium
CGAGCCCGAGGCTCAGCGCACAGTCGGCTATGGACAGCTCGCTGATCTGGAACAGCGTCTGCGTCCAGCCTACGTGATGGATCGCGAGCTGAACCAGGACGGACCCGAGTATGACGCCGAGAAGCACCTTATTGCCGAATGCGCCGACCTGCCAGAACACGCGACGCGCACTGCGCGCGGCAAACGCGCGGAACAGCTCACAGAACACCAGCGTAGAGAAGGCGAGGTTGCGTGCCTCGGTCAGGTCTCGGTCGGCAAGCGCCCACGCGAACACGCCGAGCGTTAGCGCCGTCTCGATCGGCGCGACGAGTCCGATCGTGAACCATTGCTCGCGCCCGAGCAGCGGCTCCGTTGGACGGCGCGGCGGATGTCCCATCGCGTCCTCGTCGGTCGGATCCATCACCAGCGCGAGGGCGGGCAGACCATCGGTGACGAGATTGATCCAGAGCAACTGCACGGAGAGCAGTGGCAGCGGCATCCCGGCAATCGCCGCCACGAGCATCACGAGCAGCTCGCTCGCATTACCAGCAAGCAGGTAAACGACTGCCTTGCGAATGTTCTCGAAGATGCCGCGACCTTCGCGGACACCGGCGATGATGCTGGCGTAGTTGTCGTCAGCGAGCACGATGTCGGACGCTTCGCGCGTTACTTCGGTGCCGCCTTTGCCCATGGCAATCCCGATGTGCGCCTCCCGCAGTGCGGGCGCGTCGTTCACACCGTCGCCGGTCATCGCGACGATCTCGCCGCGCGCCTTCCATTCGCGGACGATGCGGATCTTGTCTTCTGGCGTCGCGCGCGCATGCACCAGCTCGTCGATCGGGTCGTCGCGGCCGGCGAGGCCCATCTCGGTGGCGATCGCTCGCGCGGTCAGCAGGTGGTCGCCGGTGATCATCACCGTGCGAATGCCCGCTGCACGGGCGGCGCTGATTGCCTCGATGGCCTCGGTGCGCGGCGGATCCGCGATGCCAATCAGGCCGAGCATGCGGAGGTCGGACTGCGAGGGCCCATCGGCGATCGCGAGCACGCGCAGCCCACGCGCGGCGAGCTCGCTGACCGCTTCGCTGACACCCTCCCGACCGCGAGTGCACTGGGGAAGCACAGCCTCGACGGCGCCCTTGACGTACCAGTGCCGGTCGCCGCCGACCGCTCGACACACGGCCATCTGCTTTGTCGCCGGATCAAAGGGGATGACCTCGAGACGGGGTCGAGTGCGCTCGATCTCGCTGCGATGAATCCCGCGGTCGGCCGCTTCGATCAGAATCGCGAGCTCGGTGGTGTCGCCGATCCCGCCCTGCGCGTTGGTGCCGAGCTCCGCATCGCAGCACGCTGCAGCGGCATCGAGCAGGAGCGCGTGATCCGGCCCCCATAGCTCCCGCACGCGCATCGATCCCGTCGTGAGCGTTCCGGTCTTGTCGGTGCAGATCACGGTCGCGCAGCCGAGCGTCTCGACGGCGTGCAGCTTGCGCACGAGCACGTGCCTCGCTGCCATCCGCCGTACCCCGACCGCGAGCGCGATCGTGACGACCGCCGGCAACCCTTCGGGAACCGCTGCAACCGCGAGCGAGACTGCAGAGAGAAAGACATCGAAGACCGACCGGCCACGGAGCAACCCGACCGCGGCAACGATCGCGACAATCGCGACGCAGCCGAGCATCAGGGTCCGGCTCACCCGCGCCAGGCGCGTTTGCAGCGGCGTCGCCGTGTCCTCGGCACTCGCGAGCAGGTGCGCGATCTTGCCGAGCTCTGTGTGCATGCCGGTCGCGATCGTCTCGGCGAACGCCGTACCGGTTGCGATTGCGGTCCCTGCGAAGATGCGGTCATGTTGCTCGGCCAGCGGCGCCGATCCATTCGTAGGCTCGAGACTCTTTTCGGAAGGGACGCTCTCACCTGTGAGCGCAGCCTCGTTCGCGGTCAGACGGTGCGCCTCGATCAGATGCGCATCGGCGGCAACGACGTCGCCAGCTTCGAGCTGCAACACATCGCCGGGAACCACCTCGGCTGCGGGAATGATCACAGGGCGTCCATCGCGCAACACGCGCGCTTGTGGTGCCGTCATCGCGCGGAGTGCAAGCACCGCACGCTCTGCGCGATACTCCTGGAAGAAGCCGACGAGTGCGTTGACTGCCAGGATTGTCGCGATCGCGATCGCATCGACGACTTCGCCGAGCGCAGCCGAGATTCCAGCGGCAACCAGCAGCAGCCAGATTACGGGACTCGCGAACTGCCCGGCGAGGATTCGCCACATCGGTGTCGCTACTTCGCGCTTCAGCTCGTTCGGTCCGTACTGCGCGAGTCGTGCTTCGGCCTCACGAGACGTCAGGCCGCGAGGCGACGGTTCCGCCTCGATCACAATAGGAGGTGGTGGTGTCGGGCCGCCGGCGATCGCATCCGGCCGCATCACTGGTGTCCGTTCGCGAGCATCCCGACTCGCGCCTTCGACGTGCGACGCATCTGGAAGCTGCGCCAGACCACGTAGACAGCGGGGACCACGAAGAGTGTGAGCACCGTCAGCGAGACGAGCCCGCCCCACATCGGCAGCGCGATGCGCTTCGCGAGGTCTGCGCCGACGCCGTCATCGAACAGGAGCGGCATCAGACCAAACACGTTCGCGAGTACGGTCATCAGCAAGGGACGCACGCGCCTCGTCGCCGCTTCTAGCGAACGCTCGACGAGCTGCGGAATGGTCGAGATGCTTCCGTCCGCGCGGCCCGCGGTCCACGCCTCGTCCAGATATACGACCATCACGCTGGCCGTCTCGGCGGCTACGCCGAGAAGCGCGATCATGCCAACCCATACTGCGATCGATGTGTTGTAGCCGAACGCCCACAACATCCAGATCGCACCCACCGCGGCAAACGGCACGCTTGTCATCACGATCAGCGACTGCGCGATGCCCCGAAAGTTCAGGTAGAGGATGACGAGGACGATCGCGAGCGTGAGCGGAAGGATCCAGGCCATCCGGTCGCGCACCCGCTCCAGGAGCTCGTACTGCCCGGTCCACTTCAGGTAGTAGCCAGCGGGCAGCTTGACCTCCGCGGCAACCTTCACCTTTGCAGCTTCGACGTAGCCACCGACATCGCTCGTCGAGATGTCGACGTAGACCCAGCCGTTGAGGGAGCCGAGCTCGCTCTTGATCATTGGTGGGCCCATGACGGCCTCGATGCGCGCGAGCTGCCCCAGCGGAACGAATGCGCCGCTTTGATCTGCACCGGTCGGCTGCGGCGATGCGGCAGCCAATCCACCGCCCATGTCGGCGCCAGGCGTGCTGCCGGAGCGCCCGCCCATCCCACCCATCCCGCCACCGGAAGCGCCGATCATCGATGCCGGAGCACCATCGCCGGCGCCCGCGTTCGCGGTCCCGGTCGGTAGCGGGCGCGGCGACATCGGCGCGATCGGCACGAGGACGGTCCGCAGCTTCTCGATGTCATCGCGCAGCTCGCGCGGATAGCGAACATTGATCTGGTAGCGCTCGCGACCCTCGTAGGTCTGGGCGACGTCCATGCCGCCAATCGAGCTCTCGACCACATCGAGCACCTCGCTTACGGTCAACCCGTACCGCGCGATCGCCTGGCGATCGGGGGTCACGTCGACGAAAAAACCTCCCAGCTCGCGCTCCGCATAGACGCTCCGCGTATTCGGCAGCGTGCGCAGCGTGCGTTCGAGTTGATCGTTGATCGTCGCGATCTGCTCGAGGTCGGGGCCGAATACCTTGACGCCGATCGGCGTACGGATGCCGGTCGAGAGCATGTCGATTCGTGCCTTGATCGGCATCGTCCACGCACCCTGCACGCCGGGCAGCTTGGTCTTCTCGTCGAGCTCCGCGATCAGCTTTTCGACGGTCATTCCTGGTCGCCACTGATCGCGGGGCTTCAGGTGCACGATCGTCTCGAACATCGACAATGGTGCGGGATCGAGCGCGGTGTCGGCCCGGCCGGCCTTTCCGAACACCAGCTCGACCTCCGGCACGCTCTTGATCTGCGCGTCCTGCCAGGTCAACAGGCGCTTGGCCTCGCCAATCGAGATGCCGGGTACCGTGATCGGCATGTACAGGAGATCCTCTTCGTACAGCGGTGGCATGAACTCGGAGCCCAGCCGCGAGAATGGGATCACCGTGGCTGCCATTACGCCGAGGACGAGCACGATGAGGGCGTAGCGAGCGCGCAGACACAACCGAAGAGCGGGGCGATAGATCGCGATGAAGAAGCGATTGATCGGGTTTTTACGCTCGGGTCGGATCTTGCCGCGGAGCAACGTGACCATCAGGGCGGGGACGAGCGTCACCGCGAACAGCGACGCGAATGCCATCGAGAACGTCTTCGCCATTGCGAGCGGCCGGAACAGGCGGCCTTCCTCGCCTTGCAGCGCGAACACCGGCAGAAAGGCGATCGTCAGAACGAGCAGCGCACCGAAGATCGAAGGGCCCAGCTCGCGTGCGGATTCGATCACGAGCTCCTTGCGGTCAACCTTGCGGCCCTCGCGGTCGGCATCCTCGATCTTCCTGTGCGCGTTCTCGACAAGCACGCACGCCGAGTCGACCATGTCGCCAAGGGCCAGGATCACGCCCGCAAGAGACATGATGTTGATCGTGACGCCCAGGTAGTAGAACGCGATAAATGTCGACGCGCTGGCTACCGGCAACGTGATTGCCGCGACGAGCGCGGAGCGGACGTGGAACAGGAACAGCGCGATCACCGCGATCACGATCAGCAGAATCTGAACGAGATTGACGCCGAGGGTCCGGATCGAGTCATTGATGAGCCGACTGCGGTCGTAGACGGGAACGACCTTGACGCCCGGTGGCAGCGAGCTCTGGAGCGTCGCGAGCTTGGCTTTGACCGCATTGATGACGTCGCGCGCGTTTTCACCCGACCGCATCACGACGATGCCGCCAACGACCTCCCCGCGGCCGTTCAGGTCGACGAGCCCGCGCCGGATGTTGCCGCCGATCGTCACGTCCGCGACGTCTCGGATTCGAATCGGTGTACCGCGCGAGTCCGTCGCGACCACCGCCAGTTCGAGGTCCTCGACGCTCTGCACGTAACCGCGCCCGCGCAGTGCGTACTCGTGCTGTGCCATCTCGATGACGCGTCCGCCGACCTCTGTGTTTGCGCCCCGCACGGCAGCTGCGATCTGGCCGACGGAGACGTTGCGCACCTTCATGCGATCGGGATCGATCTGGATTTGATATTCCTTCTCGAATCCGCCGACGCTCGCGACTTCGGCAACACCGGGCACGCTCTGCAACCAGTAGCGAAGGTGCCAGTCCTGGAAGGAGCGCAGCTCCTGGAGCGAATGCCGCCCGGTTGGATCGACGAGCGCGTACTGGAACACCCAACCGACGCTGGTCGCGTCAGGACCGATCTGCGGATTGACGCCCGTGGGCAGCTTGTCGCGTACACGCGCGAGGTATTCGACGACGCGCGACCGGGCCCAGTAGAGATCCGTGCCGTCCTCGAACACGACGTATACGAACGACATGCCGAACATCGTGAAACCGCGCACAGTCTTGACCTTCGGTGCGCCGAGGAACGCTGTCGTGATGGGATAGGTGACCTGATCCTCGATGAGCTTCGGGTTGCGTCCCATCCATTCGGTCGCGACGATCACCTGCGTGTCCGAAAGGTCGGGCAAGGCGTCGAGCTGCGCGCGTCGTGCGCTGACCACGCCCCAGATCGTGAGGACGATTGTCAGACCGTAGACGATCCCGCGGCGGCGCGCGCAGACATCGATGATGCGCGCGATCAGTCCTAGGTGCTTCTTCTCAGTTACCGCCGTGTCCGGCATGGCCGCCTCCCGTGGCGCTGGTCGCGCGCAGACGGCTCTCGGAATCGAGCAGGAATTGTGCGCCGGTTGCGACGAGCTCTCCGGCCGCGAGCCCGGACTGCACACGGTAGTACTCGCCAACTCGCGCGCCGAGCTTTACCTCGCGAGGCTCTGCATGGGTGTCGTGCACGACAAACACGATCGAGCGCGAGCCCGTCCGAATCACGGCGCTCTCGGAAACCGAGAGCCCGCGGCCGAGCCCGAGCTCCATTTCGACGGTCACGAACGCGCCAGGCATCAGGGCCGCGTTCGTGTTCTGCAGTTCGAACCGCGCCTTGCGGGTGCGCGTGCGCTCGTCGATCGTCGGTGCGAGGAACGCGACCTTCGCGGTAAGCGGACCGGCAATACCTTCAATCGTCAGTTTCGCTTCGCTGCCGATGCGCACGTCGGAGACGTCGGCTTCATAGACGTCCGCGCTTACCCATACACGTGACAGGTCGGTGATGGTGTACAGCTCCAGCGACGGATCGACGAACAGGCCATCAAACGCCTGCTTCGCTATGACCACGCCCGAGCGCGGTGCGACGAGCGGAAACGTGCGTTGTGGATCGCCGGTCTCCTCGACCTTCTGGATGATCGACGGCGGGACATCCCACAACCCCAGCCGCTTGCGGCCCGCTTCGAGCAGTTCCGGGGACTTGATCGAGGACTTTGCGAGCGACGCGAGCTCGAGCTCGGCGGCGTAGACATCCTGACTATAGAGCGAGACGAGCGCTTCGCCCTTCTTCACCTTCTGTCCGACGTACTGGACGTGAAATCCCTCGATCCAACCGCGGACGCGCGAGTGAACGTGGGCCGTTCGCGTTTCGTCGACGGTAACGATGCCGACCGTCCGCATCTTGCGACTGAAGTCGCGCTCCTCGACGGCCGCGGTCGTGAGTCCCATCGCGCTCGCCTGCGCGGGGTCGAGCGCGACAGGCGCGAAGCCCACGGGGGGTGTCGCTGACCGATCTGGAACAGTGGCCGCGGCATTGTGGCCGGCGTGAGGGTCGGCCACCGCTGGTTCGGTCCGGTTCACGTGCTCGTCTGCGGGCGCTGAGTGCTTCGTGCACGCAGCCAGGAGGAGTGAGGTGATGAACGTCTTGACGATTCGACTCATGGCGTGATCTCCACTGTGGAGGCGCGGCGCAGGCGTGCCCACGCGATCCCGAGCTCGGCGCGGGCCATGACGAGCTCGCGCTGCGCCGACCACAACACTTGCGCTGCCTCGACGACGCTGACGAGCGGAACCTGACCTGCCGAGTACGCCCCCAGCGTGGGCGCGATCGCTTGCTCCGCACGCGGAACGATGTCATCGCGGAGCGCGACGTATCGCTCGCGTGCCGCGATCACGAGCTCGCGCGCTCCACGAGCCTGACCTTCCGCCATCCGTTGCATCGCATCGAGGTCGGCCTTGGCCATGTCGACCATCGCGTTCGCCTCGTTCACCCCCGCGCGCAGCTTGCCGCGCCACAGCGGAATCGTGACACCGACCATCAGCATCCAACCGGCCCCGGCGTCCATCGTGTACGCCGGCCCGGTCTGGACCATCGCCATTGGCGCGTACATCGAGCTCATGACGCGAACGTCCGCTTCAGCCTGATCGATCTCGGCGCGTCCAGCTCGCAGCTCGGAGCGCTTCTGGGATGCGCTCGATACGCTCTCTGGCGTCGCGGGCGTCGCGTCGGACACGGTCACGTCGAGGTCGGGAATAACGCCTCCGGGATCGCGAGCGAGGCTCGTGTTCAACATGACCTCCGCGGAGCGAGCCTCCGCCGCGGTGGCGCGCTGCTCGGCAGAAAGCCGCGAGACCTCGATCTGCGCGCGCATCACGTCGGACTGCGTGCCCATGCTCGCGGAGTAGCGAGCCATCGCGGCCTTCACGAGCTGATCGGCCAGCTCATTCTGCTTCACCGTGATCTCCGCAGTCGCGCGCGCTTCCGCGAGCATCCAGAACGCGCGCACGGCATCGAGCTCCACATCGCGCTCGACCGTCTCCGCTTGGGCGAGCTCTCGCCGCGCATTCGCTTCAGCGGCACGACGACGATGGCCGCGAACGCGCGACAGTGGAAAGTTCTGCTGCAGCGTCGCGCTCCCGTCGACGCCCATCCCGTTGAATGGCAAGTGATCGATCGAGAGCGACACGATCGGTTCGTCCAGCGCAGACACGATTGCCGGGCGCTGACTTGCCGCACGCGCACGGGCCCTCGCGGCAACGATCTCGGCTCGCCGCGACAGGGCGAGCGTCACGACATCTTTCACTCGTAGTGGACTCGGGAGCGGGACCTCAGCGCGCGCCGGGATCGCGAGCGCACCGATCAGAACGAGGACGAGAAGCCGCACGGTGCAACTACTCAGCAATTGACGTGCCGCACCCCGGCGGCGCCGATCCATCGGCGTTCGCGCAAACCCTGCGCGTAGCAGCGAACGCTCAGCCCTGCGGGCGTTGCAGCGAGCGCCGCAGAGACAGGTAATGGCACGTATGTGACTGCGGTCGTGTCGCGATGCCTTGCGGCGACCGCATCGCGTATGCAGTGGCGCGACGCAAGGTCTTAGGTCGGCCGGTTGAATCTACGGCGGCTTCCCGACGCGAACTTGGATCTGAGCTGCGAGTAGCTTCGTGACGACCTTGCGCTCGTGCCGCACTGGAATCCAGTCGTAGATCAAAACCTCAACCGGACGCCACATCACGACCCAGCTCGAGATCACGAGGCCCTCTTTTAGTCCCGCACCCAACGAACCTGGGACAACGCGTGCGACCAATTGCGAG
>JAYVWH010000538.1:0-2264 GCA_043786265.1 Kofleriaceae bacterium
CTCGAGCCGCAGCTGCGTCCGAATGGCCTGCGCGGTGCGTTCGAGTACTACGACTGCCAGACCGACGACGCGCGCCTCACGCTCGAGACCGCGCTCGACGCACAGGCGCTCGGCGCGCACTGCCACACCTATCACGAGGTCACTCGCCTCGAGCGGCGCGCCGACGGCCGCATCACCGGCGTTAGCGTCCGAGACCGGCTGTCGAACAAGACATCGCTGGTGAACGCGAAGGTCGTGATCCTCGCCGCCGGTGCGTGGACCGACGAGATGATCCGCCGGTTCGAGGTCCCGATGAACCGCCCGGTGCTGCGCCGCACCAAGGGCGTGCACGTGGTGTTGCCGCGCGAGCGCCTGCCGCTGACGCGCGCGATCACCGTGATCTCGCCGGTCGACGGTCGCGTGATGTTCGCGCTGCCGTGGCGCGATCGCAGCGTGCTCGGGACCACGGACACCGACTACGAGGGCACGGCCGACGATGTAGCCGCCGACGCGAGCGACGTGAAGTATCTGTGCGACAGCGGCAACGGCTACTTCCCCGGCGCGAACCTCACCCCCGACGACGTGATCGCCACGTGGGCCGGCCTGCGCCCGCTGATCGCGCCTCCTGTAGACGTCGACGAATCGAAGATCTCGCGCGAGCACGAGATCTTCGCCCGCAAGGACGGCCTCGTCATCATCGCCGGCGGCAAGCTAACGACTTATCGCCGGATGGCGCGCGAGGCCGTCGGCAAGACGCTCGAGCTGCTGAACGACCTTGGCGAGAACGTCGTCACCAAGCGCGAGTCGACGAAGAACCGCGTGCTGCCCGGCGGCGTGGGGATCACGCCCAACAACCTCGAAGGCGTGGCGGTGATCGGCCGAACGCTGATGGACAAGCACGGTCTCGACGTCGATACCGCGACGCACCTGTGCGGCGTGTATGGCTCGCGCGCGCTCGACATCGGCGCATCGATCGCCGCCGACCGCTCACTCGGCGAGCGCCTCGATCGCGAGCTGCCATACGTCTGGGCCGAGATCGACTTCGCCGCCAAGCACGATCTTGCGCGCACCGTCGAGGATGTACTGTCGCGCCGCGTTCCGCTCTTGCTCGTCTCGCGCGATCAGGGGCTCGGCGTCGCCGAGCGCGTCGCCGACCGGCTCGGCAGCATCTTCGCCTGGGACACCACGACCCGCGGCTTGATGATCGAGGGATATCGCGCTGAAGTTGCGCTGAGCCGCCGCTGGCGGCAGGCCTGACGCGCCGGTGGCCCAGAGTCTCCTCTCGAGCCTGGGCATCTATGGCGCGTCGATGATCGTCGCGTTCATCGCAGGGCTGTTCCCGCTGATCTCGATCGAGCTGTTCCTCATGGGCCTCGCAGCCCTCGTGCATCCGACGTTCGGCCAGATCGTGCTGTGCTCGGTGCTCGCCGCCGTCGGCCACCAGGTGGCCAAGACGATCACCTACTACGCCGGCGTCGGCGCACTCGAGCGCGGCAAGCTCAAGGCGAAGGTCGAGACGATCCGGCCCAGGATCGACAAGTGGAACAAGGCGCCGAAGCTCGTCCTGCTCCTGTCCGGTGCGATCGGCCTCCCTCCACTGTGGGTGATCGGCTTCATCGCACGCCCGCTGCTGGGCATCGGTATCGTGCCGTTCACGCTGATCGTGTTCAGCACGCGCGTGGGCCGCTTCGTCGTGCTCGCGGCGATCCCGCTCCTGTTCTGAGGTCGCCGACTACAGCGTGAGCGGCGCTGGCGCCAAACGCGCGGCGCCCGCGCCATCCGTCGGGATCGACTTGGTCAGCTGGCCGCGGCGATTGTTGCCCCAGCACGAGACCTGATTCGCGCTGTCGATCGCACAGCCGGTATGGTGGCCGAGCCGGACCTTCGTCACGCCTGTCAATCCGGGGACCTGCGTGGGCGACGAGTGCCCGCCCTCATTGGTGTCATTGATCCCGAGTGCACCGGTCTTGTTGCGTCCCCAGCACCAGACAAGCCCGGTGCTGTCCTTCGCGCAGTACATATCCTGACCGGCCGAGATCGACGCGAACGTTGCGCCACCGAGCGCGGTCGCGACGACCGCCGTGGTTGGCCGCGTCGTGCCTGACGAGGAGGCATCGCCGCGCTGTCCGTTGTTGCCGGCGCCCCAGCAGTAGATCGTGCCGTCGCTCAGCCGCATGCACGCGGTGCTGTAGTAGCGGGTGCCAACCGTCAGGGCGAGGTCGACGATCGTGACGCCATTGGGGATCGTGATCTGCGTCAGATCAACCGCACTCGGCACGCTGGCC
>JAYVWH010000539.1:0-2709 GCA_043786265.1 Kofleriaceae bacterium
TATGCGGCCCGCGTCGAGGCGCAGCGCAACGACCTGCCCGCCGCTCGCAAGCTGATCGGTGAAGCGCAGGCGTTCCTTGCCGCTGCCGCGCGAGACAAGAACGTCGCGCGCGGGATCGTCGGCTGGGCGGCGGCTCACGTGGCGCTCGCCGGTGGTCAGCGTGACGACGCGGTCAAGCTCGCTGCCGAGGCGAAGGCGTCACTGCTCGCACAGGGCAAGAACTTCATCTACCTCACGCACGACCTCGAAACCATGCGCTGACGGGCGTGCACCGGCGCTCGAGGTGCTGTCGTGAGGACTGCGGGAGCTACATACACAGGCCCCCGTTCGTCGAGGCAAATAGCAGCATGCGTTTTGTGCTGCTCGCTTCCCTCGCCTTCACGGCGTCGTGTGCGATCACAGACAAGACAGCGGGTGAATCTGTCGATACCGACCTGCCGAGCGGCACCGAAGGCGACGTCACTGCACCCATGCCGGCACCGCCCGATCCCCTCACCGAGACCGTCGACACAGCCGCCGTCTCGATGATCTGCGCGTGGATCACGAGCCTGTAGCCCCCAAAATGGGCTCTACCCGCCGTCCGGCCGGCCCAAATTTGCAGGACGGCTTGACACAGAGCGCGCGCCCGACTAAACAACTCCCCTCGGAAGTCGGGCGAATAGCTCAGCGGAAGAGCGTCGCCTTTACACGGCGGTGGTCGCAGGTTCGAACCCTGCTTCGCCTACTGAGAATCTGGAGCGGTAGTTAAGTTGGTTATAACGCCGGCCTGTCACGCCGGAGGCCGCGAGTTCAAGTCTCGTCCGCTCCGCAACTTAACCCGGGAATTTAGAGCAGTTACCCTGCTCTGAGTTCCCGGGCTTTTCGCGTCGTCGTACCGCTGTAAAGCCGAACTGGTACGTCGGCTACCGAGAGAACGGAAAGTGGGTCTACAAAGCGTCGCAGCAGCCAACCAAGGCGCAGGCGAAACGGTGGGTCCAGGAGATCGAAGGCCGGGTCTCGCGCGGCACCGTCGGCATCGACGAGCCCGATGATTCGCCGACGTTCAAGACGCTGTTCGAGCAGTTCTCGGACGGCCTGACCAACCGCAACGCCGGCGATGATCGCAGCCGTGGTCGGCGCCACGTGGTGCCGAAGTTCGCGCGCATGCGGCTCGCGCAGGTCTCGCGAGAGAGGCGACATCAAGGCGATGGAGGAACACGCGACAGCGGGATTGCGACGCCCACGCGGTCGGCGACCGCTTGCGCCTCGAGTGTGTGATCCGATGCCGCCTTGAGATCGCCTCGCACCTGCTCTTCGCTAGCGATCTGGGAGACTGTGTTCGCGCGCAGCACGTCGCGTGCATCGCGGGCGAGATCAATCGCGGCGGCGTCCGGCGTCTTTGCGGTGAGAAGCGGCCCAAGAACGGCCAAGCAGGTGTGTACATCGTGCAAGGACATCTTGATCAGCGCGCTCGTGGTCGAATGCAAATACACTGAAGATCCGTCGTGACCGGGTTCCGCGAGGCGATGCACTATCGCCACGAATACGCGCCGTTCCTTCAGCGAAACGGGTGCTCGTGGGTTCGGGTGCCGTGCCCGGATTGCCGCGCAAGGGCGATGAAGTCATCGCGGTGAATTGGGACACATGGCCTCCTGAGCAGGTAGTGACCTCTCTACTCTCGTTGCTGACCAGCACCGAACCCTGATGTGCGTTGCTCAAGTTCCCGCAGATCCACAGCGTCGGCGACATCACGCTCGTGGACCGGCCGCGGATCGCGATCGTCGGTGCCCGCAAGGCATCCATCGAAGGCCGTCGCCGCGCCTCGCAGCTCGCGCGCGACTGCGCTCGCGCGGGGTGGTCGTCGTTTCGGGGCTGGCTGAAGGCATCGACTACGCGGCGCACACCGCGGCGATCGAGCACGGCGGTAAGACGATCGCGGTGATCGGTACGCCGCTCGATAACGTCTACCCGGCGAAGCACGCCGCTTTGCAGCGCAGCATCTATCGTGAGCACTTGCTACTCTCACCGTTCGCGTGGGGGGAGAAGTTCGTTCCGAACAACTTCCCCGAGCGCAACCGGATCATGGCGCGCCTCGCAATGGCGACGGTCATCATCGAGGCGAGCGATACCAGCGGCTCGTTGCATCAAGCGGCCGAGAGCGTGCAAGTCGGCCATCCCGTGTTCATCACTGCAGCCGTGCTCGACAACCCGAAGCTCACATGGCCGAAGCGGTTCATCGGCGATGACAAGCCGCTGGGACGGATCCTTCGTACAAGCGCGGACGTGATCGACTTCGCTCGCTCGACATGAGGACGATCCACGGACTCGCCCTCGGGACGTATTACGCGGCCGGAGCGAATGCCGCGCGCAAGACGCCGAACGCCTCGCACATGCGCGGACTCGTCTACGCTGTGAAGGACAACCGCGATCCGCCCAACGCGAAGCAGTGGCTCCAGCACCCGCTTCATCCTGTGAAGCGCGCCGTACAGGTCGATCAAACGAACGCGATCGAGTACGTGACCGCGATGCTGGTATCGAGACCGCGCGTTTTCGCACCTTGCGCCTCCGTCGTGCTCTCGCCGGTGTCGGGTTCGGAAGCGTCGTCGTGCTCGCAGTGCAGCGCAAGCCAGTCGTGGCGAAGACCAAGGGACATCGTCGAACGGCCGACCAGATTTTCGAAGGGCTCGTTCGTACGGCGACCGCTATTCCGCGGGCAACGACAATTGTCCT
>JAYVWH010000540.1:0-11742 GCA_043786265.1 Kofleriaceae bacterium
CGCCATACTTCGTGATGCCGTTCGTCCCCGGCGAGTCGTTGCAGCAACGGCTCGATCGCACCGGGTCGCTTGAAATGCCAGACGTGCTGCGAATCGGGCAGCAAATCGCCGACGGACTTGCGGCCGCACACGCTCAGGGGATCGTGCATCGCGACATCAAACCGGCGAACTGCGTGCTCGCTCAGCGCCACGACGGCATGCCGAGCGTGAAGGTCCTCGACTTCGGAATCGCGAAGATGATGCTCGGCGACGATGGTCCCAAGCTGACTGCGACGCAGGCCACGATGGGAACGCCTGCGTTCATGTCGCCCGAGCAGATCCGCGGCGCCAAGGACGTCGACCATCGCGGTGACATCTGGTCGGTCGGCATCATGCTGTTCGAGCTGATCGTCGGGCACGTGCCATTCCAGGCCGACACCTACGGCCGGCTCGTGATGGCGGTGATGCGCGAGCCGTCGCCGCCGATGCCGGGCATCCCGCCGGGTCTCGAGGCCGTGGTCCATCGCTGCCTCGAGAAAGATCGCGCCCATCGTTACCAGAGCATCGCGGAGCTGGCGCAGGGGCTCGAGCCGTTCGCGGCCAACCGCGCCGAGGCCGCGGTGATCGTCCAGCGCTGTATGTTCCTGACGCGTCCGCGAGTGGCGACGCCACCCGTCGGTGTTCCGGTTCCTGCGCAAGGGCCAGCGACGCCCGCACACGGCAACCCGCCGATGATGAGCACGCCCGCGCACGGCATGCCCCCGGGTCAGCCCGGTCAGCCGATGATGAGCACGCCCGCGCAGGGCATGCCGCCCGCTCACGGTGGCATGCGACCGACGCATGGCGGCGGCCAGCCCCTGATGACCACGCCCGCGCACGGCATGCGACCGACGCACGGTGGACCGCCACTGATGACCACGCCCGCACAAGGAATGCCGCCGAGTCACGGCCCGCCGATGATGAACACGCCCGCGCATGGCATGCCGCCGCAGGGGCCGCCGATGATGTCGACGCCCGCTCACGGCATGCCGCCATCGCAGCCCATGTTGAGCACCGGGCCGCAGCAGCAGCACGCGATGGGCGTGGGCGTGCCTCCGGCGCAGGTTGCCCCGGTCGCAGCGGCTGCAGCCGCGCCGAATCGCCGCGTGCTTTGGTTCATCGTGATCGGCGTGCTTGCGGGCGCGCTCGCCGGCGTTGGCATCATGCTCGCGAGCTGACTTACTCGAGCACGACGTAGGGTCGGATCTTTTCCACAGTCGCGGGCCCGACGCCGTCGATCTCGAGCAGATCCTCCAGGCGCTGGAATCGACCGAACAGCAGGGTCAGCACGTAGGTACGCACGCCCTGATTGTATGCGTATGATGCGTTTGTGTGGGCGCGTCTTCACAAGCTCGATCGCGTCGCCAACAAGCAGGGCGGCGGCGCGATCATCTTCATCGAGGACGAGCGCACCGGCACCCAGCAACAGCGCGTTCCAAGTCTATCGACGCTGATCGCGATCGCACGCGTGCTGTCCGCGCACCGTGCGCTCGACGCGAAGTTCGAGGGCAAGGGCGAGGTTCGCTACGTGTCGAGCGCGGTGATGCCGAGCTTTCTTTCCGAGGCCATCACGCGTGCAGGTTCGAGCATTGCCGAGCGCAACGGTGACCTCATCGTGATTCCCGCGCAGCCCGCGGGCGTCGCGGCACTGATCGACGTCGCGTTCTCCGATCTCGCGCACCATGCGCGTGGCGGCGTCGGTAACGTGGACCTCGCAGTCGCACTCCGTCAGACGGAGAAGCGTCGCAGGGTGGCCCCGCTCGATCGCGACGCGCAGCCAGAGCAGTACTGGACCGCGGTCCTCGAGCTCGCCGCGCTGGCCGGCGAGGTCTCGCGCGGACGCGGTGGCAGATGGGTTGACACGCGTGATCTGCCGCTGCCGTTCGCACTCAAGTTCGCCGAGGGCGCCCTCGCCCACCCGACCGTCGTCGCGCAGAAGATCGTCGAGGGCGGCGGCGACGACGATACGCTGACGACACCCGACAAGCCGGCGTAGGCCGTGGACCCCGCGTTGCGCACGCGCGCGCTGGCCGCGCGCACCACGCTCGTTGCCGGTGCACTGCGTGGCCCGGCGCTCGCCGAGCTCCTCGAATCGATCCCCCGCCTCGACCGCGAGGCATTCACCGACGAGCTGCTCGCGATCGATCCACCACCACCGGATCGAGACTTGCCGCGCGGGGCAGTGCCGTACCTGCCGTGCAGCGTCGACCACATCCTCGCGCTCACTCGCGAGGTCGCGATGGATCACACCGACGAGCTGGTCGACATTGGTTCGGGCCTCGGCCGCGTCGTGATCCTCGCCCACCTGTTGACCGGCGTCCGCGCGCGCGGGATCGAGATCCAGTCGTACCTCGTCGAACGCGCGCAAACGACGAGCCATGCACTCGGGCTCCGCGACGTCCAGCTCTCCGTCGGCAACGCCGCGGAGATGCCTCTCGACGGTCGCGTGTTCGTGCTCTATGCCCCGTGCAATGGCGCAATGCTCGCGAGCGTGCTCGACCGCCTCGCCGACGTGGCGCGACGACGGACCATCACCGTCTGCACGGTCGATCTCGACCTCGTCGATATTCCCTGGCTCGCCGGATCGTCTTGTCCGTCGAGCCCTGGCTTGTCGATCTACGTCTCGCGTTGAGCTCGGAACTCCCCCCGAGCCAACGCACGTGCGCACTCTATCGGTGTACAACCATCGCTGTCGATGTTCCATCAGCTCGAGTACAGCGACGGCAGCGCGAACGCATACCGCTTCGTCGTCGAGGGCAACACCGCGACGTTCGTGTACGACCCCGTCACACCCGAGCACAGCTCGACCGGCATGTACTCGGGCGGACCGCCGCGCGCGGGCCGGCTCGATGCTGCACAGCTCGCAGTGCTGTCGCAGGATGTCCGCGCGCTCGAAATGACCACCGCGCTGCACGTCAGCGATCGCGGCAAGGGCACTGGCGCATTTCACATCACCGATGATTCCGGGTCGCGCAGCTTCATCATTGCGCGCGGCAGCGAGCTCGCTAGATTCGACGCGTTGGTCGCCGCTCTCCGCTAGTCACGGCGTACCCCAGTCGTCATCCTCGGGAGCGGTACGCGCCACATGAACGTGGCCGATTGGCTCGATGGTGATCACTGCGTGTACGATGCCTCCGGCACACGATGCGATTCATCCCCGCGCTGCTGCTCGTCCCTGCCCTCGCAAGCGCCGAGCCCCGCGAGCGTGGAGGGCAGCTCCAGATCGACGGCGGGCTGTCGGTGATCGGTGCAGGTTACGAGCACCGGCTGGCATCGCACATCAGCGTCCAGGCCGAGGCATTCGTGTTCGGGACGTACTTCCTCCCGTGGTTCGATCTCGGCGAGGAGACCAAGGGATTTGGCATCGGCATCCGGCCGACGTGGTTCGCGCGCGAGAGCGGACGCGGTCTGTACCTCACACCGTATCTGCGCGGCGTGTTCGTCGACGACAAGTCGATCACCGGTGCGAGCGGTAGCGGCTTCACGGCAGGCGTGTTCGCCGGGTGGGCGTTCGGCCTCACCGACAAGCTCGACCTGCGCATCGGCCTGGGCGTGCAGTACATCCGCGCGCACGCCGTGTTCGAGGATGACGGCGGCCGCGAGAAGCGGTTCGACACGCCGTTTGGCGCGCTCGACGCCACGCTCGGCTACCGGCTGTAGCCCCTCGGATCTATTCGAAATAACCACACGCGCTCGTGCGTTTCACCCCCGATGCGCCACGCGTTCGCTGTGATTGTCGTGCTCGTCGTTGCGGCCGGCTCCGCGGCTGCAACACCTGCGCTCCTGCGCCCCGGCGCTAACCACCACCTCGGTGACGACAGCTTCGTCGCGCGCTTCGGTCGCGAGCCGACCGCCGCCGACAGTGAGGCGGTGCGTATGAACGTGCACCTGACCTACGTGCACGATCGGCTCGCGAGTCACACCGCCACGCGGCCCGAGCTACAGCAGCGTCGAACGCAGCTGCTCGGTTATCTCGACGACTACATCGCGAAGGGCACGACGCCAAAGAACACGTACGTTCCGTATCGCAACCCGGTGTTCATCGATCGCGACGGCACCATCTGCGCGGTCGGGTACTTACTCGAAAAGTCGGTAAACCGCGAGGTCGCCGAGCACGTCGCCGCGACGCATCGTCTCGACTATCTCGAGGATATCGCCGCCGCGCTGCCAGAGGTCGCCGCATGGATCGAGAGCTCCGGCTTCACGGTCGATGAGCTCGCATCGATCCAACCGGGCTATCCCGGTCCCGAGGTCATGCACATGGGCGGGTGGCTCGCCGACAAAGCGAAGGACGACGACGGCTGGCAGGATCCGATCGGTGCGCCGATTCCCGGCGACGGACCGTACGCGGTCGAGAGCGGTGCCGTGAAGACAGCCGGAGCGTTTGCGGGCCACCGCATGACCGGCGAGTGGAAGGTCACGATCGACGGCAAGCTCCGCGGGCACGGCACGTTCTCGCGCGGCCGCGGCGACTGGACGAGCCTGCGCGCCGACGGGACCGAGCTCGGCGAAGGTCGATTCGCGAACAACCGCCCCTCGGGCACGTGGACGTTCTATCACCCGAGTGGCCGTATCGCCGCGAAGGGCACGATGCACGGGGGGCGCCGCGACGGTCAATGGACGTTCTTCTACGACAGCGCGGGCAGCCCGACTCTCTCGGCCGGCAAGTTCGGCGACGGCGAGACGCACGGCACGTGGCACCACTACGCCCAGACCGGTGCGCTGGTCGCGACGACAGGTGGCCGCCCGTGGGCGGGCCTCTCACTCGACATCGAGCCCGGCGCGACCGGCGTGCGCCACGTCATTCACCAGGGCATCCCCGCCGACAACTGGCGCCTCGATGGTCTGTTGCGCGGCGACGAACGCATCTACATCGACGATCAGGGCAAGGTCTACGACGGCACTGCTCACGCGCTCGAGCAGGACAGTTCGGGTGCCTGGTCGAGCCGCCACTGCACCTGGAGCAAGCGCACACGCGCCGCGGCGAGCACCGGGGATGTCACCGCGCTGCACCAGGCGCTCATGAAGATCCGCGATGACGACGGCTGCGATGCGAAGGCGGTCACGCTGACGAAGAAGCGTACGAAGCGGATCAACGCGATACTTGCCACGCGGGCGATGAGCCATGCGCCGATCCCCTCGTTCGACATCGATCCTCGCCCGGTCGTACCCGAGGCGGCCAGCGAGGGCGAGACCGAGCTGGAGGCGTCCGACGCCGAGGCGCCAACGCCCCGCACGGGCCCGCGGGACAACCCGGCCGACCTCGCGACGTACCTGACCGATACGATGACCTGGTACATCGAGTGGCCGCACGTCGATGAATCGTTCGTATCCGTCTACGCCACACTGCCCGGGTACCAGCCGGCCCCGCCGGACAGCGAGTAGCGCTACGATGGCGTCGAATGGAGTGGCAGCCTCCGATCGACGTGGACACGCTCTCGAAGGGCATCTACTCCCAGGGCGCCGAGGAGGCAATCCTCGAGCACTTGTTCGCACGCATCGCGCCGCGCCGTAAGTTCTGCGTCGAGTTCGGTGCGAGCGATGGGCTTCGCAACAGCAACACCGCGCGCCTTCTGCGTGACGCTGGCTGGAGCGGCGTACTGATCGAAGGGGCTGACTACCGATTCGGCAAGCTCCGCGATCACTACCGCGATACGAGCAACGTGGCGCTGGTGCAGGCCACACTGCAACCCGACAGCGTCGAGCGCGTGTTTGCCGACGCCGGTGTTCCGGTCGACCTCGATTTGCTCTCGATCGACATCGACGGCAACGACTACTGGGTGTGGCGTGCGCTCGAGCGTTATCGGCCTCAGGTCGTCGTGATCGAGTACAACCCCTACTATGCGCCACCCGAGCGCTGGGTGATGAAGTTCAACCCGGAGCACGCGTGGGACGGCTCGACGTACTACGGCGCGAGCCTGGAATCGTTGTGCGCGCTCGGCAAGCAGAAGGGCTACGAGCTGATCTGCTGCGACAAGAACGGAAACAACGCGTTCTTCGTCGAGCGCTCGCTCTACGAGCGGTTCGGGCTCGAGAGCAATGCACCGCAGGTGCTGTACCGCCCAGCGATGTACAAGGTGCGCTTCATTGGCAAGAACACGTTCGTCACCGGTCATCCGTATCGCTATGGGCCGGGGGAGGAGCTGTGACCGCAGCGACACTCCTCGCCGCGCACTACGCGATCGCCGAGATGACGAACCTTGGCGACGTCAGCGAGAACGTCCTCCACGTCGGCACGCGGATCGGCGAGCTCGCGGTCAAGCAGTTCGTCGCTGCGGACGTCGACAAGGCGGAGCGCGAAGCCGCGCTACTCGGCGTGCTCGCGCGACCTGATCCGCGCTATCGCGTGCAGACGCTTGTACCGACCGCGACTGGCATGCCACTCGCGAACACCGACGACGGCGGCGCCGTGATCGTCACGCGCTGGCACACGGCGGACAAGAAGCAGTACACCGAGATCGTCGAGACCGAGTGGCGGGTGCTCGGCAGCGAGCTCGCCGCGCTCCACCTGCGGCTGGACGAATTCACGGGCGCATTGCCGCGCGCGAGCGAGCTCGTCGTCGATCTCGGTGCGGAGCGGGCCGCGATCGAGGCGAGCCGGAGCCGGGCCACCGCGAAGGCCCCCACCCGCGCGCCTGCCATCGGCAGCTATCTCGACACTCGGCTCGCACTCCTGGACGCGCGCGGCGAACGGGGTCTGCGGCCGCCCGTCGGGCCCGAGCGAGCGATCCACAACGATTACAACCAGCACAACTACCTGTTCGATGGCGCGCTGCCGCCGATCATCCTCGACTGGGAGGGCGCAATCGCGGCGCCGCGCGAGTACGAGGTCGTTCGCTGCATGAATCACTTGCCGCTCGTTGCACCTGCGCACGCCCGTGCGTTCGTCGCCGGTTACCGCAGCGTGCGTCCGCTCGACCGCGACGCATTACGCTGGGCCGTCGACCGCGCGTTGCTCGAGCACGCGATAAAGAGCTGGCCCCTCGAGCGGTGGCTCGCTGGACTCCCGGGTGCGGAGCGCATCCTCTCCGGCAGCATGGAGGTCCTGCACGCGCTGCACGACGACGTATCGAAGCTCGAACGGTTCTTTCTCGAGGGCGGGTGATGGCGCACCAGTTCCCTCCACCACTCGACCGCATGTATCGGATCGCGAATGGCAGGATCGTGACGCGCTCCCTCGAGGCGCACGTGGTCGACCACTGCAACCTGACGTGTGCCGAGTGCTGCTCGCTGTCGCCACACCTGCCAGCCTGGCAGGTCTCGCCCGCGGACCTCGCCGAGGACCTGGCGCGCGCACGCGAGATCCTCGCGCCGAGCACGTTCAAGCTCGTCGGCGGCGAGCCCCTGCTCCATCCCGATCTCGTCGAGCTCGTCGCCATCGCGCGACGCTCCGGCGTCGCCCCGAAGGTCTCGATCACGACGAACGGGCTGCTGCTCGGGCGCATGCCCGACGCGCTCTGGGAGGGCATCGACGCACTCACGATCTCGGTCTACCCGCGCCCTGCCCTGTCCCCCGACGCGATCGAGCTGATCGAGAGCCGCGCGGCGCAGTTCGGCGTCGCGCTCAATTGGAAGCACCAGAACGAGTTCGTCGTGATGAACCGGACCGAACCGACCACCGACGCAGCCGCGACGCACGCGATCTTCGCCGACTGCTGGATCCGCGAACGCTGTCACATGGTGCGCGGCGGGCGCTTCTACACGTGCACGCGGCCACCGCACTTCCAGGCCTACCACCGAGGTGAAATCGATTTCACGGATGACGGCCTCGCACTCGCCACCGCCGATCGCGACACGATGCTCTCGTACCTGACCCGCGAGCACCCACTGCAGGCGTGCGCGCACTGCCTCGGTGGCAGCGGCGCAATGGTTCCCCACCGCCTGCTCACGCGCGACGAGCTCGTGCGCCGCCGATGAACCGGGACCTGTTCGGCTTCACCCGGTCGTACTGGTCAGGCGACCGCCACGCGTCGACGATTCGCGCCTTGCTCGGCAACGACCGCACGCTCGACCCGATTGCGATCGAGGGGCATTTCATGGGCGTCCCCGTGCCCGATCGCACGAGCTTCGCGGCGGTGCGTGCGGTGCCACCGAGCTACGGACGCATCGAGCACCGCGTCTGCGCTGGTGATTTCCTGACCCTGCTGCGGACCGCGGTGGCGCGGATCCTCGCGACCGCGCCACGCCCGATCGCCGTCGCGGTCAGCGGCGGTCTCGACTCGGCGATCGTTCTCGCCCTCGTGACCGAGCTCGAGCCCGACGCGAAGGCCCTGGTGCACTATCCGGTGCTGCCCGGCTACAGCGAGTACGACAGCGCGATGGCCACGCTGAACCACGCGCGGGTGTCAGGTCACATGATGAAGGTCACCGCCGACGACCTGCTCGACGCGTTACCAGCCGCGATCACCGCCTTCGAGACGCCGCTCTACAATCTCCACCCGGTCACGAAGTACCTGCTCGCTCGCCACGCTGGAGAGCAAAGCTTCGCGAGCGTGATCAGCGGTGACGGCATCGACCAGGTGTTCACGCGCGATGTGTCCGCGGACTACCTGCCGCTCACGAGCGCCGCGTTCGACGCGTGCGGCGTCGCGCTACATACGCCGTTTCTCGACGGAGATGTGATCGCACACGTTCTCTCGCTGCCGCCATCACCTGACAAGCGCGCGCTGCGCGACGTCGCGGCGACGCTCCCGGGCGTCCGGCCCACACTGGTCACGGAGCGCAAGGTCAGCCAGTTCGCACCTCCGATCCCGCTTGCCGGGATCGTGGCACCGGCACGGCTCGACGCGCTTGCACGCAGGCTCGGCCGGGAGAGAATCGCGGGCGATCGCGACGACGTTCGTTGGACGACGCTCGCACTTCTCCTCGACGCCTTGGAGGCGTGGCCCTGATGTGCGGCATCGGCGGCATCGTGCAGATCGGCGCCAGTGTCGAGCGTGCGCGTCTCGTGCGCATGCGGAATTCGCTGCGCCACCGAGGCCCCGACGGTGACGGCATCGTCGAGTTGCCGTCTGTCGGCCTTGTTCACACGCGGCTCGCGCTCGTCGATCCGGCGAACGGCGCGCAGCCGCTGACCAGCCCCGACGGCCGCTACACGATCGTCTACAACGGCGAGGTCTACAACGCCGCCGAGCTGCGCGCAGAGCTCGCCGATGGATGGACGTTCCGCACGCGCTGCGACGTCGAGGTCGTGCTCGCGGCCTATATCCGCTGGGGCGAAGCTGCCGCCGCGCGCTTCAACGGGATGTTCGCGTTCTTCGTCTGGGACGCGGTCGACAACACCGGCTACGCCGCGCGCGATCTGCTGGGCGTGAAGCCGTTCGTCTACGCGCATGCGGGTGGCGAGCTGGTGTTCGCGTCGGAGGCCAAGGCGATCCTGTCGGCGCAGCCTGGCCGCCCGCGCGCGCGGCTGTCCGCGCTGCTCGAGTACCTGGTCGTGCCGTGCCTGTCGGGCGTCGAGACTCCGATGTTCGAGGGCCTCGAGTACCTACCGCCCGGGCACGCGCTGCACGTCGAACACACCGGCATCCGCATCACGCGCTGGGGCTCGTACGACCTGCACGATCCCCCGAACGACGTCGAGCCCACGGCGCTGCTCGCCGCGTTTGAACGTGCGGTACGCCGCTCGCTGATTGCTGATGTGCCGGTCGGCATCTTTCTCAGCGGTGGCATCGACTCGACCGCACTTGCCGCCGTCGCGCGGCGTACGGGCACGAACCTCCCCGCGTTCACGATCGCGTTCGCGGACCAGCAAGACTTCGACTACAGCCGCTCGCGGATCGTGATCTCTGATGACGAACCCTTCGCAGCACACGCGGCTCGCGAGCTCGGACTGACGCGCGAGGTCGTCCATGTCGACCGCGCGAATCTCGCGACCGACCTCGCTCACCTCGCCCGCACCAATGACGCACTGCCGGCGTGGGAGCAGGAGCTCGCGCAGCACCACCTCGCGCGTGCGGCGGCCCGCACCTGCAAGGCGGTCCTCGTCGGTGACGCTGCGGACGAGACGCACTACGGCTATCACTTCCTCCTCGACGCCGATGCGACGCGCAGCCCGCGTGGATTGATCGAGCGATTCTCGACACCGATCCTGCGGCGCGACGTCGTCACCGATCCGATCGCGCACTTCGACGCGAAGTACACGGCGCTCGCCGACGACGCCGGCCATCACTGGGATACGCCCGAGGCGCACGTGCTCGCGACGACATGGCTCGTGGTTCACCGCTGGCTGCCGCGTTTGCTCCACAATGGAGACATCCACGCGATGGCACACGGTCTCGAAGCGCGCGTCCCGTTCGCCGATACCGAGCTGCTCGCGCTCGCGCGTCGCATCGGTCCCGCCATCGCGCTCGCGAATGGGGTCGAGAAGGCGGCGCTGCGTGAGGCGTTGCGAGGCGTCGTCCCCGAGCAGATCAGAACGCGTCGCAAGTCCGCGCTGCCAAAGGATCAGGCGGTCGACAGGACCTACAAGGTCGAGGCCGGCCGCTTGCTCGAGGAGCAAGGCGATCAGCTGGGCTCTCTCATCGAGCTCGACACCGCGCGCGCGCTGTGTGCGCCAAAGCGCCGCCTCGACGAACGCGAAGGAGCGCTGCTGTTTCGCCTGATCTGCATGGTCCACTGGCAGCGGGCCTACGAGGTGCAGCTACCGTGACGCGGGTGTTGTTCTGCGTGATTCCCGAGAAGGGCCACGTGAATCCGATGATCGGGCCTGCCCAGGCGCTGCAGTCGAGCGGCGCGGAAGTCGTGTTTCACGCACCCGCCGATATCGCGGCGCAGCTCGCCGGGGCCGGCATCACGCGCTTCATCGGCCCTGCCACGCCGGCACTGGGCGAGCTCCACCGTGGTGCCGCGTTCGCCGAGCGCGTGCGTGATGCGGCGTGGTTGCGCCAGTGGATCAAGGCGATGCTCGTCGAGTCGGTCCCCGACGCCGTCCAACCGCTGCGCGCGATCCTGCGCGAGGTGCGCCCCGACGTCGTCGCGATCGATCCGATGTACTACGCGGCCGTGATCGCATGCGAGCTCGAGCACGTGCCGTGGGCGGCGGTCTCGAACTCGCTCAACCCGGCGCTGCCCGCCGACATCGATTCCGAGCTGCTGCAAACCGTGGCCTGGCTCGCGCCCGAGCGCGACGAGCTGTTCGCGCGCTACGGGCTCACCGCGAGGTTTCGTGGCTGCGACGTGCTCTCGCCGCACCTCACGATCGCGTTCACGACCGATGCGTTCGTCGGCAACGTTCCGGGTGTTAACCTCGTCGGTCCGTCGCTGCCGCGCCGCGCGCGCGGCGACGAGACGGCGTTCCCATGGGACTGGCTCGATCGAGAACGGCCGCTGATCTACGTGTCGTTCGGCAGCCAGATCTACTACCAGCCGGCGCTGTTCCGCCGCGTCCTCGATGCGGTCGCGCGCCGGCCCGTGCAGCTGGTCGCATCCGCCTCGGAGCTCGCTTCGTCGCGCTGGCTCGGGACGCTGCCGACCAACGCATTGATGTGCCCGTACGTGCCCCAGCTGGAGCTGCTGTCGCGCGCCTCCGCGATGATCACGCACGGTGGCGCGAACTCGGTGATGGAGGCGATCGCGTGGTGCGTGCCGCTGCTCGTCATGCCGCTGTGCAATGACCAGTTCCATCAGGCGGAGCTGGTGACGCGCGCGAACATTGGACGCCGCCTCGATGCCGACCGGGCGAGCGCCGTCGACATCGGACTCACGCTCGATGCGCTGCTGTCC
>JAYVWH010000541.1:0-2596 GCA_043786265.1 Kofleriaceae bacterium
ATGGTGCCCTCGCCGGTGGCGCGGCCATCCCTGCGCTCGCCGCATGCGCCGGGATCTTGTGGGGACCGCGCCGATACGCACCGGTGGCCATCCACGGAGTCTCGGCGCTCGCCGCCGCCGCACTCGCGGTCACGTGCTGGCACTGGCGCTGGCATCCGCAGCAGTTCGTGCCGACCGCTGCCGATGTCGCCGCCGGTGACAAGCTGATCAAGCGCATCCACGACATGCCCGGCGAGGTCTGGCTCCCGTCGCATCCTTGGTACGCCGTGCTCGCAGGCAAGAAACCGCACGTCCATCGCATGGGCATCAAGGACGTGACGTGGCGACAGAACCGCACCGTCGTGAATCTCGACAAGGCGCTGTCGCAGCACGTGTTCTCCGCGATCATTCTCGACAACCGCGATCTGTTTCTCGAGCTGCCGCAGCTGCGCGCGAGCTATCGTCCCGGCCTCAAGCTGCCCGCCGACGAGAAACCGCGGCTGTTCACCGGTGCCAAGGTCTGGCCCGAAGCGGTGTGGGTCCCCGCGTTGCCGGCCAAGCCACCTGCGGGCGCGCGCGTGCTGTTCGACTTCGAGCAACCGACATGGGCGGGCTGGACACGCTCGGGCCCCGCGTGGGGAGACGGACCGGTCGGCGAATCGCGCCCCGGTCAGGACATCGTCGTCGGTGCAACCGGTCAGCGATTCGCGACCAGCATGTTCGGTGGTGACACCGCCACGGGCCGCGTCACCTCACCATCGTTCGCGCTCGATGGCACGAAGATCACCCTGCGCATGGGTGGTGGCGCGGATGCGACGAAGCTGCGCATCGAGCTGTGGGTCGATGGCGCGCTCGTGCAGGCGAGCGGTGTGCCGTCACTCGGCGGTGATGTGCTGCGCGACGTCAGCTGGGACATCAGCGCGCTGCGCGGCAAGTTCGCGACGCTCGTGCTCGTCGACGATTCCAGCGCGACGCTCGACGCTCACCTGACCGTCGACGACGTGTGGATCTGGAACTGAGTCACGGTCTCGCCTGCGGCGGGCGCTTGTAGACACTAACGATGGGGACCCCGTTGGCCCGCAGCACGTAGACCGGCTGCACCGTGCCGTACGCCCGCCAGATCATGTAGTCGTGCCGGTTGAAGTGCTTCTCGTGCACGACGATCGCGTACTGGCTCGCGGCGATTCCGCCACCCTCGTGGCCCGCATCGGGAAACGTCTTCGGCAGCAAGCCAAGGCGCATGTACCAACCCCATGCTGGCGAGGCGTCGTGGGAGTAGACGCGCCCCGGGATTTGCAGCGCGATGAACGGCAGCACGCCCCGTGCCGCAACGCCCCAGAACTGACGGTTCATCCCGAGGTCGGCGCCACCGGCCGCGCCACCCGCGAGCGAGTTGTACCAGGTCAGTGCGTACGGCTGCGCAGCGACGGTCTCGGTGGCCGCCGCGAGCACGATGCTGCCGCCGACGATGCCGATCGCGAGCCGCTTCGCGAGCCGCTCGGTGATCGCAGGAAACGCCTGCAGATAGGTCGCGGCGAGCCGCGCGGCCCAGATCCCGCCGACGCCGGCCGCGATGCACACGGTCGGTAGCGCGGGCATCCAGTGCTTCTCGGCACCAAAGATCGGCGTGGTGCCGAAGAAGAACGGCACCATCGATGCGGCCGCGGAGAGGCCGAGTAGCAATGCGGGCGCGCGCTCCGGATCCGCGGTCGTCTTCATCCGCCAGCGCGCGATCCACACGCTGGCGCCGATGAGCGCGGCTGCGAGCGTGCCGATCGGCACGGTGAACAGTGTGGTGATCAGCGCGACGTGCCACGGGAAGCGCGGTGCGTTCCAGTTGTGACCGAGGTACTCGAAGTTGTAGTGCACGTGGCTGGTGTGAAACGCGAGCCACTGCCGGATGTGGCCGATCGGCGACAGCCACAACCACGGCCACAGCACGATCAGCGTGATCGGGCCGAGCACCGCGAGCGAGACGATCACGCGCCACCGATGCATCACGATGCCGCGCCACCGCCCGGCGCGAAACCTGACGACGGCGTAATGCAGACCGAACGCGAACGGCAACAGGAAAGCGTTGTGCTTCGTAGCGAGTGCGAGCCCGAACACGACGCCGACCTGCCACGGCCAAGGGCGACCGTCGAGGCAGCGCCAGTATGCGTAAACGGCTGCGAACCACAGCGTCATGATCGGCGCGTCGAAGCAGGCGAGCCCGGCGTGAAATAGCGCACGCGGCATCAGCAGCATGCAGATGGCTGCGAGCATCGCCTCGAGGAAGCCCCAGATCCGCAGCGTCATCGCGTACACGAGCACGACGAGGAGCGCCGCGAGGAGCGCACTCGGAAACCGGTACGCCGTGAGCTCGTCGAGGACGCCGAGCTTGTCGTGGAGCAGCCAGTGCGACATGCCCATCGCCGTCTTGATCAGCGGCGGGTGCTCGCGGTTGTTATCGGTCGCGCCCGGTCCGCCCCACGTACGCGTGATGTCCGCCGCCGAGATCCCGTGCTCGAACGTGACGAGCCCGCGCCACCACTTCGCGTAGCCCGTGCCGGCGCCCATGTAGACCGTCTCGTCGCGGGCGATCCCGACGTCCTGCTCGTTCGCAGTGACCATCAGC
>JAYVWH010000542.1:0-5532 GCA_043786265.1 Kofleriaceae bacterium
GTCGCTTCCCTCGTGCTCGATCTCGTCGTCGACACGATCTACCGCGACAGCACTATCGCGTAGCACTTACGGGATGTAGATGACGTCGTCGGGGAGCACCCAGACGTTCATGTCGGGGCGCTTGCCGCTCGCGAGCAGATCGAAGTTGAGCGGGATGTACTCACTCCTGCCCTGCGCATCCTTGCGGATCAGTACGATCTTGTCGCGATCGGCAAATCGCGTCGGACCACCCGCCATCGCGAGGGCGTCGGCGACCTGCATCCAGTTCGGGTTGGTGTAGACGCCCGGCCGCTGCACCTCGCCGTTGACGGTGAAGCGGTAGCTGTTCCAGGTCTTCACCGCGACGGTGATCTCGTTCGCGCCACCGATCTTGAGGTAGTTCGCGAGCGAGACCCTGATCTTCTCGCGCAGCGCCGTCGGGGTCTGGCCCATCGCCTTCACGTCGCCCACCAGCGGCATCGTGATGGTGCCGTCGGGGCGGATCGTCGCCTCGGTGTTGAGGTCCTTCTGGTCCCACACGTTGATCGCCAGGACGTCGCCTACGCCAAGGACGATCTCCTTGTTGCGCGGGTCCGGCTGCCGGGCGTAGACGGCCGCGGGATAGTCAGGAGTGCCGCACGCCGCAGCGAGAATCAGAAAAACCAGTGCGTAGCGCATACTCCTGCGACTCTTCCGCATCGTGGAAGGTCCGGCAAGTGTGCGCGGCTGCCCGGAGGGGCCTCTCACGCAGGGCTAATTGATCGTGTTCGCATTGCCGTTGCCAAAGGCACGGCCTTCTTGCCACTCGTAGAGCGTCCCTGCGGCCGAGAATTGGATCAGCTCGCGGACTTCCTTGGGAGTGTCCGCATACTTGGTGCAGCGCGAGATCAGCCACACGCGGCTGTCGGCGTCCACACCATAGTTGGAGTCACCATCGTCGTTGTCGATGATCCACACGGTGAAGTCGTTGGTCCCGTCTCCATCCATGTCCGCCCTCGTCGTACCGAAGTACGTCGTCAGGAACGTCGGCTGCACCTGCCACGTCGTCGCGGACGTCGTGTACGGGGACGCCAGGATGTGCGCCGTGACGGAAGCCTGGCTCGTGACGAGCTGGGACCGTGCGGCCGCGAGACCGGCGTCGGCGCAGTGCAGCGCCGCGAGGCCAGAGCGCGTGAGCTCCGTCGACTTCGTGGTCGTCAGCTGCATCGATACGAGCACGGCCACACCGGCGAGGAGCGCCGCGATCAGGATGACGGTGACGAGCATTGCGCTGCCGCGCTGCTTGTTGCGTTTTGCGGTGCGAATCATGGCGACCCCGTTATGTTGCGGATGTCAATTTGCTGCTTGAGCACGCGGCGTCGAAACTGATCCATCGAGCTCGCGGTCGTCCGGTCCTCTGCGGTGGGCTTCTGGTACGTGCCCAGGTTGCCGTGCTGTGCGCTTGTCGTGCGTGCGATCATCGTGATGCGGACTGCGCGGATGATGTCGGTGGCAGTCACGGCCGTGTCGCTTGCATTGTTGTAGCGCCACTCATCCGTGCTCGACGACGCATCGGTCAATGTCAGGTTCGAGTCAGCATCGATGCCGACGGCGACCTGCATGTCCTCGATGCCCTCCGCCAACGGCTCCGCATTGAACGCCGTGGCGGTGCTGTCGGCGTCCATCCACACCGTCGTCATGTTGTTGTTGTTCGTGTCGTTGGCGACGGTGAAGCGTGCGTGCTGCACGCGGATAACGAGCGACCCGGCGGCGTAGCTGAAGTCATAGACGCCACCGCCGCACGCTGGCGCACCGAACCCGATCGTGGTGCCCGTCGTGCTGTTGTTGAGCTTGACGACGTGTCCCGTCGTGAAGTTCGTGATCAGCACGTAGTCACCGCTGGCGAAGTTCTTGTTCTCGGACACCGTTGCCGTGGCCGATGCCTGCGTGATCGGTCCGGCCGCGAGCGAGGTCACGATGCCGCCCGACGCGTAGATGACGTCCAGCGTGTCCGAAACGGACGTCGAGTTGATGACACTGATGGCGCCCGTGGTGCACGTGTTGGTGTCGTAGACCTTGGTCGGGTCCGAGACGCCCGGGCTGGCCTGGCGAACCGCGTCTGCGATGATCTCGAGTGGAGCGCGCGCGGCGTCCTGCGCGTTGACCGCGACCCGTTGCTCGCGGAAGCCCTGCGTCAGCGACACCGCGACCGACAGGATGCCGGCCACTGCCACAGAGAAGATCACGAGCGACATCATGAGCTCGACGAGCGTGAAGCCCGCCTGCTCATCGCCGCGTGTGCGGACGCGCATCAGAGGCCCGTACCCCGGCGGCCGCGAACGACCACCGCGCGGCCGGCGCAGACAAGCGACGGCAGGCAGAAGCCAGACCGCGTGCAGCCGGCGTCGGTCGAGCAGGCCGCCGTGGTCTCGTCCTCGGACCAGCCGACCTGCACCAGGAGGTCGAAGTAGTCGGCGCTGTTCGTGACCGTCCACTTGCGCGTGAACATGCCGCCGCTGACCGCGACGCCCTGCGCGTCGACGGTGTCGTTGCCGCTAGCGGTGGCCATCGTTGCGTTGGACCCCATGCGAAGGCCTTCGAGCTGGTCCGTTGCGAGGACGGAGGCTTCGGTCGAGTGGCGCGTGAACGATCCCGCCTGGGTCTGGGTCATGTACATCGCGATGAAGCCGAGCGCGGCGATCGCGGTGATCAGCACGGAGATCATGACCTCGACCATCGTGAACCCCGCCTGGGTCTGTCGGTTCATTCGGTCCTCAGCCACGCCTTGCGAGTGGTGCCACTGGTGGCCTTCGAGGTGACATTGCTGCCCGAGGTCGTCGACGCATTGCTGGCGAACGAGGAGCCAGCGCCGGCGTATATGCCACGCGAGCCCGCCACTGTCGTGTTGGAAGCGACCGCGGCGCCCGCGCCCAACACCATCGTGGTCGACACGGCCGCCTGCGCACCCGTGATGCTGCTGTACTTGTACAGGTGGCCACTGTTCGAGCCGCTCGTTCCGTAGAGTGAACGGTTGACGTTGTCGCTCTCGGTCGTGACGAAGATATCCGTTCCGACCACGAGCACCTGCGACGAGCCCTTCTCGTCGCGACCGAGGTCGCGACGGAACAGGAAGCCAGACGCGCAAGCCGGCAGATTCGTCCCGGTCACCGGGTCGACAACCGACGACGTATCACACGCCGCATTGGGCACGCTGTACGTGGTCGTGGCGGCGGTATCGATCTTCACGGCGACGAGCATTTGCATCGGGAAGATCGCTGTCGAATTATTGTACTGCGAGCAAACCTTGGAGTAGGTCGGTTGCGAGGCATCGCACGAGGTGCCGTTCGCCGACGAACAGCACTCGATCGGCCAAGTGGTATTGGAGGGGTCGGTATAGCCGCCGGTTGCGAACACCGCATATTGCGAGCCACCCGTCGAGTACACCGCGGGCTTGGCACCCATCGCGTGGTAGTCACCAGTCGTCGGGTCTTGCTTGAACAGCGGCACACCCGAGCCGTTCGTACTCACCAGCGTGTTCGGGTCGATCAGCCACGTGCGCCCATAGATATCGTTTAACAACAGGTGCGTTACCTTCGCACCTGCACCCGACGGCAGATCTAGCGGTACCGTGCCGGTCGGCTGGCCGCTGCGCACGACGGGGTCGTTCGTGGAGGTGCGCGGGTTCGGCGAGAACTGGAAGTACGCCTGGTTCCACTGGGCACCGGACGCGAGGTCGATCGCGGTGACGACCGAGCCTGGGCCGCTCGAGCCGAGGTTGTTGGTATCCGCCCACGCGAGGTACTTCGTGGCGCCCGAGATCGTGGTGGGACCCGCCGACATGGCAAGGCCGACGCCGAGACTCGAGGTGCTCGAGGACGAGTTGGTAAATTCCCACAGCAGCAACGGGCTGCTGGGGTCGGTGATGTCGAGCGCGTACACGGCGGGCTCGCGGCCGGCCATCGTGTAGTCACCCATGCCGGTCTGGAACACGAGGACCGTGCGCCACGACGTGCTGTAGGTCGTGCCCGCGCCATCCGGATCGATGTAGACGTCGAGGACGCGCGGCGAGCCGTCGATCCGGGCAGTGTTGGTGCGCAGGAACGGAATCATCTTGCGGGGCAGGAATGCCCACCGCTCGAGGCCGACGCTGGTGCAACCAAACGAGTTGTTCACCTCCGCGCACACGGCGTGGAGCATGCCGTCGGCGGCGCCGAAGTACACCATCATCGGACGCGCGGGGTTCCCGGCGACGGCGCTGGCCTGAATGACCGCCGTGGTCGAGCGGTCGACACCGCCGAGTGCGGAGATATAGCCGCCCGAGCCATTGGGGTAGCCCTGACGCACACGCCCGATGAGCGCGTCGATCGTCGTCGTGCTGAGCACGGCGCCGGTCGTGACCAGATTCTTCATCGCGGTCGACATCGACGTATCGAACGAGACCTTCGCACCCGACACGTTGCGCAGGTCGCCACCCGCCGTGTTCGTGAAGATCGTGCGCGTTGCCGGGATGCCAACCGAACCGGACGGGCAGGCAAACCCAGTCAGCGTCGCGTTACAGCCCGCATCGAACAGCACCGTCGAAGTCGACGATGCCTGGCGAGCGCGCATGTGACCGATGCGGAACGGGAAGTAGAAGTTGCCGATATCGGCGTCGCCGTTGACCTGCGGCGCAGTGCCTGACGGGCTTTGCACGACATACGAACCCTGGACGATGTACTCGACGGCGTTGATCAGCGGCGCGATGGGGTTGGAGCGAGACACCTCGTAGGCGGTCGAAGTGCTCGGTGTGTACGAGCCCGACGGCGTCGCGATCAGCGAGTTGAGCAGCATGCGCAGCTCGCCGCGCCGGCCGTTGTTGCTCAGCTGGTTACCCGGCAGGTAGAAAACGATGCCGTTGAGCATGTCGTTGCCGTACCGGCCGTAGGTGGCGGCGTCCTCCTTGTCGGCCACCGCGTCGCACGTCGTGGCGGTGTTGTGCGGAAACACGTCGAAGTAGTGAGGCTTTTCGTTAGCCTCCACGGTACCGGAGGAACTGGCGACCTGGCCGTTGGCGTTGGTGTCACCACAAATGCTCGCCGAGGATGCCTCGCGGGTGAGCAAGCGCTTCAGCGTGTTGCTCGCGCCCGTGAACAGCTGGTTGTAGCCCCACGTCGCACCGCCCGCCCACGAACCCACTGAGCTGCTTGCGAAGTCCATCGGGAGGTCGCCGTACTGCGCGAACAGATTCGTTGGATAGCGAACGAGGAATGGCTGGTTGTTGCTTTCGTTGACTCCATTTAGGACCTCGAGGGCGCCGGCACTCGCCGCATATTTGGCACCGTAGCGACCGAGGAGCTGATGGTTCACGCACTCCTCGACTTTTGTGATGCTTTTATCATTGACCATCACGTTGCCGGGCGTCACGACACCGGGGACCCCAGTCAGGTAGGTCTGTACAGCCTGCATGTCCTTGCTGCACTGGGCGGTTGTGATGCCGCCATCGAACCACGCCCAGCCGAAGTTGCCGGTCACCAGGGCATTGTTGAGTAGGTCAGGCTCGCTCACGTCGCAGACGGTCGGCCCGTAAGCGGCCGT
>JAYVWH010000543.1:0-4336 GCA_043786265.1 Kofleriaceae bacterium
TCGCTGATGTCGTCGGGGCCGCGTGCGCGCAACGTGGGGATCTCGATCTCGACGACGCGCAGCCTGAAGTAGAGGTCACTTCGGAACTGTGCGGTCGACGACATCGCCGCGAGATCGCGATTGGTCGCTGCGACGATGCGGACATCGGCGGTCAGCGTTTCGCGACCACCGACGCGCTCGAACTGGCGCTCTTGCACGAAGCGGAGGAGCTTGCCCTGCAGCGCGAGCGGCAGCTCACCGATCTCGTCGAGGAACAGCGTGCCACCGTTGGCCGCTTCGACCTTGCCGATCACGCGCGCATCGGCGCCCGTGTATGCACCGCGCTCGTGCCCGAACAGCTCGCTCTCGACGAGCGCTGCGGGCAACGTGGTGCAGTCGATGTGGACGAACGGCGCGTGACGGCGCTCGCTGTTGACGTGGATTGCGCGCGCGAACAGACCTTTGCCGGTGCCGGTCTCGCCGTGCAGCAGCACGGTCGCGTCGGTCTGGGCTGCACGCACGATCATCTCGTAGACGGCGGCCATCGCGGGCGAGCGCCCGATCACGTGGTTGAAGCGACCGCGCACCGTCAGCCCGCGCGAGGAGTCGTCGCCGCGCAGCGTGGTGTAGTCGAGTGCGCGACCGATCTGCTCCGCGAGTACGCGGATGAACTCCTCATCGCGCGATGAGAACGTTCCTTCGCGCTTGTTGAGGACCTGCAACACGCCGCGGATCTGTCCGCGCCGCGTGATCGGAGCGGTCAAGATCGTCGTTGTCGGATACCCGATCTGTTGCGCGAGCTCGCCGCCCCGCCAGCGCTGATCGCTCGCCGCATCGGTGATGTTGACGAGCTGCCCGCTCTGCGCGACCTCGCCGACGATGCCGTAGCCACGCGGGACGACGAGCTCGGCGCGCTCGGGGAGGGTCATCACGCGCGCGCGGATCTCGCCGGTCGCACCGTCGATCACCCACAGCGTCGCGCGGTCCGCACCGAGCGCACGCGCGACCCGCGACGCGAACGTCGTGAGCATGTCGTCGAGCTCGACCTCGCCGGCGACCATCGCGCCGAGGTCAGCCAGGAGCTCGAAGCGCTGCTCGCTCTGTTCGAGGCTCATGCTGCTTCCGACCAGCATCTCACGAACCGCAAGGTTTCGAGCAGTGGTCACGCTGCAGCGGCCGCCTTCTCCGCGTCCTTGGCATATAGGACCATGCCTTCACGCGCGGCGACGGTACCCGGCAGCTCCGTCGCGGCCTGGGCCTCGAGCGTCGCGAGCTGTGCGTCGGTGCGACCCGGATCGTGGTGGAACAGGACGAGCTGCGGAACGCCTGCGGCGCGCGCGAGCTCGGCACCGGCCAGCCACGTCGAGTGCCCCCAGCCGACCTTGCTCGGATACTCCTCGGGCGTGTATTGCGAGTCGTAGACGAGGATGTCCGCACCGGCCGCGAGCTTCTTGAGCGTCGGATCGACGCACGCGAAGTGCTCGGTGTCGGTCGCGTACACGATCGACTGGCCGGCGTGCTCGAGGCGGAAGCCGTAGACGGGATCGGGGTGATTGAGGCGGGCCATGGTCACGGTGATGTCGCCAATCTGAAACTTGTCGTTGGTGCGCAGCTCGCGCGTCGTCACGATGCCGCCGAGGTCATCGAAGTCGACGGGGAAGAACGGTGCCTTGAACAGCGAACGGATCGCCGCGTCGTGCGGCATCACGCCGTTGGGACCACTCGCGATCTCGGTGCGATAGCCCGGGACGTAGACCGGCGTGAAGAACTGCAGACCCGCGACGTGATCCCAGTGCAGGTGCGAGAGCAGGATGGTCGAGTTGCGAATGCCGCTCGCCATGCGCTCGTTACCGAGTGCGCGCAGACCGGTGCCGGCATCGAGAATGATGCGCGTGTCACCGGCCACGACCTCGAGGCACGCAGTGTTGCCGCCGGCCGCCATGCCCGGCGTCGCAATCGAGCCGCGAACACCGAGGAACCGAATGCTGAGGTCATGCTGGGTCATGCCCAGGACATCAGCAGCTTCGATGCCATGGTTAACCTATTGTAATACCGTGGAAAGGTGCTCCATCCTGGTGCGGGCTGCATCGTTTTGAAGCAACAAGTGGAGCAGGCCTGATTTGAAGGATTCCTAGGGAAACGTTGTGGTACAGCGTCGCCCGCATGCAGAACGACAACGTCCAGAGCAAGGCCGCCCCGGTGCGTGCTTCGAAGAAGTCCGACGGTTGGCGCGAGCGTGAAGAGAGCAAGGCCGCCGGTGTTGCACCGCGTACGGCCGGCCGCAGCGACGCAACGCTCATCTGCTAAGCGTTCTTCTTCAATGCCTTCTTGAGCAGACCGAGCATGTCGCGCGAGGTCTCGCGACAGATCACCAGGGCAGCGCCGACGTACACGATTGCGCCGACCGTGATCTCGACGAGCAAGTAGATCGCCGGGTGGTGCACGCCAGCACCCTGCATCGCGCGCTGCACGAGCCATACGGCCGCCGCCATCGCCGCGCATGCCGCGAGCGGCTGGAGGAACGCCGCCGCTAACCGCATCGGTGACGGCCCCTGCCGCACGACCATCGCCACACCGGCGAGCGCCGACAGACCGAACGCCACGCCGACCGCGACCGCCGCGATGCGCAGACCAAACGGCGCGAGCAGCGCGATGCCGACGAGCAGGAACGCGACTTTCGCCAGCTCGAGGAACATCAGCTGGCCGGTCTTGGATTCGGCCTCCATGTACGCCGACAGCACCCACGTGATCGGACGGAACACGCTCAGGCACGCGAGCACGGTCAAGAGCGGAGCGACCTCTTGCCATGCATTCGAGGGCAGGATCCACGCGATCAGCGGATACGCGACGAGGCCGAGGCCGATCGCGAGCGGGAAGATCACGAGCGACAGCAGCGCGGTCGACCGCTCGAGTGCATTGGCGCGCCGCTCGGGCGGCAGCCCCGCGATCGACGGCAACAGGACGAGTGCGATCTGTTCGCCGACCTGCACCGCCGGAATGTCGGCGAGGTTGTAGGCCATGTTGTACGCGCCGAGAGAGCCCGTGCCGAAGAAGTACGAGATCGACAGGTTGTCCCAGTAGCGTGACGCCATGTGCGCGACGCCCTGGATGCCAAGCGGCACGCCGAACTTGAACATGTCCTTCATGCGGGCCCACCGCAGCTTCGTCGGTGTCGCCCAGCTGCGCACGCCGGCCGCGCTGATCAAGACGACGACCGCGACGACTGACTTCACGATGTTCGCGATGATCATCGACCAGCCGCCCCAGCCCAGATAGGCGAGCGGAAGCGCGGTCATCGTGAACGACATCTCGCCGAGGGCGAGCGCGAGCCCCGACGGCCTGAAGTTCATCTGCTGGGTCAGGATGCGCTCGGGCATCGCGCCGAGGCGGCGGATGAACACGCTGAGCGCCATGCCGGGCACGAACGCGGCAGCGGCCGGCGCATTCATCAGCGAGGTCAACGGGCCCCCGAACAACGCGATCAGCCCGATCGAGAAGATGCCGAGCACGATGTACATGAACGTCGCGTGCCACGTGACCTCACGCGCGTCGGCGCCGCGGCCCTTGACCACCGTGTACTGGCCGAATCCCCAGATCGTGATCCAGTTCGCGGTCATGCACAGGATCGCTGCGTCACTGACCTCGCCGATCACCTCGGGCGTCAAGAAGCGGGTGATCACGAGCGTCCCGAGCACACCGATCGCCCGCCCACCCATCGACGAGATCACCGTCCACAACGCCCCACGCGCAGCTTTGTGTGCAAGTGACATTGCGGCCACGTTCGAGTGCAGGCCGCGTGCCGGATTCTCTGAGCCGCGCGGATGTGCGCCAGTGCTACAGCGAGCGGATCACAGATACCGCCGCAGGCGGTAACCGAGCCAGGCAAACGCTTTGCGCCACCACGGCAGGGCGCGCCAGGTCGCCTCGTCGAAGGGCTCGCAGTTCGGAACGTTGCCCTCGAACACCGCAAGCAACCGCTCACCGATCTCGCGATCGAGAATCTCGACGGTAAGCTCGAGGTTGTTGAAGCGCGACTGCGAATCGAAGTTGTAGGTGCCGATCGTGGACCACACGCCGTCGACGACCGCCGTCTTCGCGTGCAGCATCACGCCGCGCCACCGCCACAGCTTGATGCCGCGCTTCGCCATGCGCCGCAGCACGTAGAGACTCGCGTACTCGATGATCTTGATGTCGGAGCGGCCGGGCACGATCACCTGGACATCTACTCCGCGCGAAGCGGCGCGCAGCAGCGCACGGCGCACGCCTCGATCGGGCAAGAAGTAGGCGTTCTCGATGTGCACGCTCTTGCGCGCCGTCCGGATGACGTGGAGGTACGCGCGGCGAAAGGTGGCGCGGT
>JAYVWH010000544.1:0-3239 GCA_043786265.1 Kofleriaceae bacterium
AAAGTCCGCGATTCCGAAAGCATTTCTCGCGGAGCCAAGTCATGTACGCCGTCATTCAAACTGGTGGAAAGCAATACCGAGTCGAGCCGGGCAAGACCATTACGGTCGAGAAGCTCGCCGGTGATGCGGGCGCCCAGATCGTGTTCGATCAAGTCCTGCTCGTGTCGTCTGGTGACGGCGGTAACGTGACGGTGGGTAAGCCCCTCGTCGCGGGTGCCAAGGTCACCGCCGCGATCGTCGAGCAAACCCGTGGCGACAAGCTCGTCGTCTTCAAGTTCCGTCGCCGTAAGAACTACGTGCGCCGTAACGGTCACCGCCAGGATCTGACCGTCGTCAAGGTCGCCGAGATCCAGGCCTAAGGATTCGCCATGGCACATAAAAAAGGACAAGGCTCCACTCGTAACGGCCGCGACTCGCTGCCGAAGATGCGCGGCGTCAAGCGCTTCGCGGGTCAGCAAGTGACGGCCGGTAGCATTCTCGTTCGCCAGGTGGGCACCAAGTTCCATGCCGGCGAGAACGTCGGCATCGGCCGCGACTTCACGCTGTTCTCGAAGGTCGATGGCTTCGTGAAGTTCGAGCGCCACGGCAAGTCGAAGATGCGCGTCGCCGTGTATCCGACGAACGCCGCTGCGCCTGCAGCAGCTGCTGCCTGATCAAGGCACCTGATCGCGTCGACCCGATTCACGAAGCCCGTGGGTCGGGTTTTCGTGCGTCCGGAAACCGCAACACCGCGCCGGGCCAGCTGACTCGCCGACTGTCGGTGACCGGGGGCCGTCGCCGCGTCGCGGCTCAGACGAGCGACACGACGCGCGCGTCGAGCTGTTCGATCAGCGCCGCATCATGCGTCGCGATCAGCGCCGCGTGACCGGCCGCGGCGTGCGCCTGCAACAAGCGCACGAGCGACTCGAGGCGGCGCAGGTCGAGGCCGTTGTCGGGCTCGTCGAGGACGAGCAGCGCGGGTGGACCGAGCAGGGCAGCCGCGAGGCATGCGCGCCGGCGCTGGCCGAGTGACATGCGATCGAGCGCGAGATCGCGCAGCTCGTCGAGACCGAGCGCTTCGATCAGCTCGGTCGTCGGCGGTCGCGCGCCGCGGCTCGCAGTGCACAGCGCCCACAGCTCTCCTGCGAGCAGAAATCCTGGCGGATCGGCGGACTCGGGGACGTAACCGAGCTGCGTGCGTGCACGCGTGCGCTCCGCGGTCGTACCCCAGACATTGGCGCCGCCGATCGTGATGCGGCCGTCGCTGGGTGCGAGCACGCCGGCGATCGCCATCAGCAGCGTCGACTTGCCACAGCCGTTCTTGCCGACGATGCCGACGATCTCACCGGTGGCGACCTCGAACGCGAAGTCGTTGACGATCGTGCGCCCGCCGCGTTTCACGGTGACGCGCTCGCCGCGCAGGATGGTGCTCATGCGGCCCTCGCGGTGAGCAGGGCGAACGCCCCGCCGACGACGACGAGCGGTGCGCCGGCGACGCCGAGCCAGCCAAGGGCGACGATCGCGAGGGCCGATGCGACGACCGAACCGCTGACGACGCGCACGGGCGCACCAGCGATGTCGCGCACGGGCGCTGCGAGTGAGCGATCCGCGACGGCGAGCTCGCGATCGGCGACAACGAGTGCGCGCGTGGTCACGAGGCCCATGCCGATGGCGGTCGTGACGGAGACTGCGGCGAGCCACGCGATCGACTGGATCGTCGCGGCCGCACTGTCGGGGAACAGCGTCGCGAAGCCGAGCGCGGCGGCCCCGAGTGCAAGGAGTGTCCCGAACACGTAGACACCGATAACGACGGTCGCGAGCACACCGACGCGCATCGCCGACGAGATGCCAAGCGAGCTCGCGAGCCATGCGCTCGCGCGTTGCGCCTCGACGAGCGGCAGCAGCGCACCGACCCAGCCCGGCAGCAGGACGATCGCGATCACGCAAGTTGCGAGCACGGCGGCACTGCCATTGGCGAGCGTGTTGTTGCGCACGAACAGCGCGGCCGCGAGACCGGCAAGGAGCGCGAGTCCGACGCCGCGCACGAGCGCCTCACCAGCGCGGCGCTTCAAGGCGCGCAGATACACGCCACGCAGCGCGGGATAGGGCCGCGTCCACGGCGGAAACCGCGCGACCCGCGGGCGCGGCTGCACGGTCGCGATCAGTGCGATCACCACGCTGAGCCCGATGACGATCGCGAGCCCAAGCAGTCCCTCCCCGGCGATCCACAGCGCGAGCCACGGCAGCTGGAGCACGACGAGGGCTAGCGCGGCGACGATGCGCGGCGACCAGCGCGGGCCGGGCAACGAGCACAAGAACCTCGCACCGTCGGCGCGGACGAGCACGCGGGCTGTCGGAACAAAGACGAGGAGCCAGATGACCGCGAGAGCGGCGCCGATCGCGGGCACGGTCAGCGACAGCTGGGTAAGGTCGTGGGGGTGCATCGCGGTCGGTCCGAACACGATGCCGCCACCGATCCCGGCGCCGATCCAGACCCCGGCGGCACGCCGCCACGCGGGCGTGACCACCGCGCGCATCCAGACGGTCAGCCAGCGAGCCATGACGTGGTCTTAGCGCGCCGCCGCGGCTCCGCGCGAGCGCTAGATTTGCTAAGTCTTCGGCGTGACGACGTTCATCGACGAGGCGGTCATTCACGTCAAGGCGGGCGACGGCGGGAACGGTTCCGCTGCGTTTCGCCGCGAGGATGGCGTGCCGCGCGGTGGGCCGTCGGGTGGTGATGGTGGCGATGGCGGTAGCGTGCTCGTGATCGCCGACTCGCACCTGTCGTCGCTGCTCGACTTCAAATACAAGCGCCACTACAACGCCGAGCGCGGCGAGGACGGGCGCAACAAGGATCAGTACGGCGCGGCCGGCCCGAGCATGACCCTCAAGGTCCCCGTCGGCACGGTGATCCTCGACGACGCGACCGGGGAACCGATCGTCGATCTCGATGCCAACGGCGCGACGTTCGTGCTGTGCAAGGGCGGCATCGGCGGCAAGGGCAACATCCACTTCAAGACGCCGTGGAACCAGGCGCCGCGTACGGCCGAGCTCGGCACGCCCGGCGAGGAGAAGACGGTCCGGCTCGAGCTCAAGCTGCTCGCCGACGTGGGCCTCCTGGGCTACCCGAGCGTAGGCAAGTCGACGTTCATCTCGCGCGTGTCGCGGGCGCGGCCCAAGGTCGCCGACTATCCGTTCACGACGCTGGTCCCCAACCTGGGCGTGGTCCGGCTGACCGATGAACGCACGTTCGTGATCGC
>JAYVWH010000545.1:0-3253 GCA_043786265.1 Kofleriaceae bacterium
GCGTCTTGGGTGCGAGCACGGTCGGATCGTCCGGCTGCTCGGTCTGCTTGCGGGTCATCACCTGCACGGATTCACCTTCGAACGGGCGACGGCCGGTCAACGCTTCGTAGAACATCGCGCCGACGCCGTACCAGTCGCTCGCATCGCTGAGCGGCTGATCACTCGCCTGCTCCGGAGACATGTACACCGGCGTTCCCACCGCGAGCTTCTCGGGATTGTCTTCGGAGATGTTCCACACGAGACCGAAGTCGAGCAGCGCGAGCCGCCCTTGCGCGGTGACGAGGACATTGGAGGGCTTGAGATCGCGATGCAACTTGCCTGCCTTGTGCAGCGCGATCAGCGCGTCGATCAGCTGGACCAGCGCGCCGCGCAGCCGCATCTCGTGCATCGGCGACACGACGATATCCTGCCGTGTCCGCTGTGGCCCCGACGGATGGATCGCAGCGGCTGACGGACGCACCCAGTCGATGAACGATACGCCCTCGACCAGCTCCATCGTGAAGTACCAGTTGCCATCGGCCGCGTGCAGCTCGTGCAGCGTGACGAGGTTTGGATGCACGATGTCGGCGAGCGCGCGGAACTCGCGCTTGAACCGGTAGAGATCACGACCCGACGCCTGGCGCAGCCACTTGAGTGCGACCTCGCGGTTGAGCTGGTGATCGAACGCGCGATACACGATGCCCGCACCGCCAGCGCCCAGGGTGCCGCGCACCTCGAAGCGCCCCGCACCGAACTCAGGTGCAGAGGTAGCGACCATCGCGCCATCCTACCGCAGGAGGGCGTCGAGCTGGCGCAGCGCCCACGTCCGCGGCACGCGAATCGACGGTGCGCGGCGTGCGCGGGTGTCACGGCGAAGTCGTGCGAGCAACAATCGCGCGTCGTCTGCCTTGCGATCGGGCTTGGCCCATGTCGAGAGCTTGTCGACGGAAATACCAGCGGCGCGCCCGTCGGTGACGAGCTGCGCCCACGATCGGTCGCGATAGAAGCGCGCCCGCGCAAGCTCCACGAGCCGCACGCGCGCTGTCTCCGTGATCACGCGGGCGCGCACCGCTTGCGCGAGGCCGTAGCGGAGATTGACGAGCGCGTCGGAGAACGCCCGATAGCCGTACTCGGCGGGCGCGTGTGCCACCGCGACCTCGTCATCCGCGACGAGCACGCCGCGCGCGTAATCGCGATAGATCACCCCGACACCGCGCATCCCGAACGGCGCCAGCTCGGCGGCGCGCAGTGCGCCCATGCTTGCGGCGCCCCACACGGCGATGCCTTTACCGAGCGCGACGAGGACTTCTTTGTGCCAGACCGCGGCCATTCGCTCGAAGTAGCCGTCGATGATCGCGATCCGGGCAACACCACGGCGCCGCGTCGCGAGCAGCACGTCGCCGACCGCTGCGGGTGGCAGCACGAGTGCATCCGGCAGGCGCCGCTGCACCTCCGCGGCCGGCAGTGTGGGCCCGACGTAGACGAGGGTGATTCCCTTCATCCGAGCGCCTCGACATCCGTCGCGCGCCCGGGCACGAGAACTTTCACGGCCGGGACGCGCAGCGCGGGATGGGTCACATCGACGACGATCACTTGCGGCAGGCCGCGCACGAGCACGTCGAGGTCCGCGCCGAGGCCACCCGTCTCGTGACGCGGGAGATCATCGAACAGCACCGGGCTCTCGCACGGAGACGCCAGCTGATCCCACAGCTCGGCGAGCAGCTCGGGATTGGTCGCGCGCTCGTAGTCGAACGGGAAGAAGTCGTCGCGACCACCGGCGATGTACGTCAGGCGTGTCTGCGCCGCCTCGGTGAGGGCGCGTGCGATCGCGACCTCGGGCAACAGGTGCGCGCCGAAGCCTTGATAGAACCCGAGCGCCCGCCACGCTGGCTCCGCGGGATCCTCCATGATCGCGGCGCCGATCGTCGCGATGCCGCTGGCACCCTCGAGATCCCAGACAAACACGCGCGCACCGGACGCGGTCACGCGCGAGATCAGCGCCAGGCACGCAGGATCGGTGATCGAATCGAGCACCACGCGGCGGTCGCCGCCCGCCCTGCGCCACGCGGCTTCCGCATCGCGCTCGAGCACCTCGCAGAGGCCGTGCACGATCGCCTCGACACGGACGTTGCCCGACGCCAGGCCATTGGATGAGATGTCGAACACGGGCGGCTTGGTGAACGTGGTGTCGAGCGTGACCGCCTGCTGCGGCACGAGGATCGGCGCCCCGGCGATCAGGTCGAAGCCTTCGAGCCAGGGCCAGGTCGCGTTCAGGTCAAGCCGGCCGCGTGGGCGCGGCAGCTTCCGCACGTCGACGACGTTGCGCTTCTTCGCGAGCGCGCGGTACGAGCCGCGCACGACCTTCGCAGTCAGGTTCTCGGCGCTGTACGTCTCGAGGCTCTCCATCAGCGCCGAGATCCGCGCGGCCTCGGCGGTCAGGCCCTTGCCCTGCTGCGTCGACAGCGACTTGCCCATCGGGCGGATCGCGGTGAACACCGGGATGCCGATCGTGTCGAGCCCGGTGATATCGGCGATGCGCGTGATCCCGGCGCGCTTGGCAGCGGGCGCGAACCGGCGCCAGGTCGCGTCGAGGGTCGCGGCGCGGTGGGTGCCATCGCGGAGCTGGGTCTCCGCATCGAGGACCTCGTCGTAGAACCGCAACATCGCCCGAGTGCTATCATTGTTCTCGTGCGACTCGCAGTGAGCCTCGTCCTGTTCGCGCTGGCGGCCTGCTCGACCGGTGGGACGTACGCCGGCGGAGGGCGCACGGGCGGCGATGTCGATCGCGGCGAGACCAACGGCCGCCAGTTCGATTTCGTGTCGAACATGCCCGACGGCGACGACTGGCAGATCCGCATCCGCGACACCTCGCTGTGGGCGGCGTACGGCGATGGCGCGAAGGTCAAAGAGCTCGGCACCGCGAACCTGTCGAGCAAGGACACCAAGAAGATCTGGGACATCATCGACGCCGTCGAGATCCCTTCTCGCAAGAAGGGCACCCAGGACGAGGATGAGGGCTGGGTTCAGCTACGGTTGCGCGAGCCCGGCGACGAGGAGCACGATCTGTTCACCACCAACGTGTCCCGCGCCGATGCCGAGGATGACGAAGACGTGCTCGCACTCGCCGCTCAGCTCCAGAAGCTGGTAGAGAAGTACTTCAAGAAGAAGCCGGAGTTCTGATGTCCACGGCCCACGCCATCCTGATCTCCCTGTCGTCGAAGCGTCTCACCCTGCTCGAATCGGAGCCCGAGACCCTCGAGGACGTCGTCGAAGC
>JAYVWH010000546.1:0-1633 GCA_043786265.1 Kofleriaceae bacterium
GGCGCCCGGTCTGGCAAATCGAACCGCCAGAAGAATCAGCGCAACTGCAAGGGCGCAGGCAGTTGCCAGCAAGACGCGTCGCCGTCGGTTCAGCATCCCGTTTTTTGATTATGAATCAACGATGGGCGTCGCGGTGCCCTGCATCCGCCCTTGTGGAGCACCTGGTTCAAACGGCTATGCGGCGGAAGAATCGACGCTCCTAGATACGAGCACACGCTTGTGCTGCGCCTGGTCCCGCTCATAGCACGCAGCGTGCCGACAGGACGTTGTCATCCGCTCGAGCTCGGTGACGCCGCGGAGATCGGGGTACGCGTGCCTCCGCTGACGACCGTTGATGCTCCGCGGCGGTGTGACGAGGTGATGTTCGAAGCTCACGAAAAACCAGCTTAATGATCAAGGTGTCGGCCGTCGGGGTGCCCGCTCTCGTCGATGCACGGTCGACCTGGTAAATGTGCGCCACGATGTCCCTGTCCCCTCCACCAAGCCGGCAAGGGCGGCCGCGGTGTCTCGAAATGCGGCCGGACAACGGCGCACGGACTGCACGTCGGTGTGAGTAGCGAGTTCGCGACGCTCTCGCTTGCGAGCCTCACCACCGGGGCGGTTCGGGTTTGACTATCGGCATGACTGGAGTCGCGCTAACCTACGAAAGGGATGCGGCGTGTGGAGAGCCTCGCTGTGGTGCTGTTGATCGCGTGCGGCTCGTCAGCCACCCACTCGGACAACGAGACAGGTGTGCTCACGGTGATCGCGCATAACGGACACTCGAAGTCCCCCGCGACAAGTGGAGGCGACATCACGCTTACGCCTGCTACGCCGACGGAGACATTTCCCGCAACGTTCACGAACGTCCCGCCGATGGTCTCGCGCATCCTGCTCCAGTACTCGCCCGGCCTGCCGTCATACGCCGTCACGATGACGCCAAGCCCGACAACGAACCTCGACGTGACCGGGTGGCACGGATTCGGCTCACGGTTTGTCGCGACCGTCGACCGCTCTGATGGTGCCTCTCAACGAATCGTCGCTGGCGCCCAAGATGCAGTCGACCTGACGCTCGATCTCGGGAGCGCCTTGTTGCCGTGGATGCAGGATGGAATCGTCGATCCGGTCGCGCGTACGTTCCAGGCTCCTGCGCTGCCGGGCGGGAACGAGGGCGACCTGTTCGCAGGCGTATTCACATTTCTCGCGAACAACCGGCTCGTCAAGTGGACCTTGTTTGCAGCCGCGCCCAGCACTTTCGCGTGGCCCACGATCCCTTCGAACGTCGTGAACACCGTGCCTGACGTGATGCTGACTCCGTATACGGGCGACGGTTTCATGGCCGACGGCGACACCATCGACGGCTACGCAGAGGCGCGCCTTGCTCCGCTCGAGCTGTGGCGTCCACGTGGTGCACGCACCACCCTCAGTGCGTGCCCGGGATGCAATCTGACGCCATGAGAGCGCTCTGCATCGGGCTCGCTACGCTGTGTGCGTGCGGATCGTCGACCACGCCGGACGGCGGCACCGAGCTCTGCAACGGGATCGACGACAATGCCGACCGCGTCATTGACGAAGGCTGTCCGTGCGACGACCTCGATCTCACAATGGCCGCTACGACGATGGTGTCACCGGGGCTGGCGTGGATGGGTGATGG
>JAYVWH010000547.1:0-2342 GCA_043786265.1 Kofleriaceae bacterium
TGTGATCCGGATCGGAGGGGTCACCTGCTCGGTGCAGGCTGTAGTCGATAGGTCGGATGAACACGCGGCGCAGTAGCTCGGCCCACGGCAGCCTGCGCGGGCGTGACGACGCCGCGACCGAGCCCGTGGTCGACGCACCCGAACCGGGACCACAGGCCCCACCCTTTTCGGCATTGCTGTCGATGGCGGGCACGAGCGCACGCAGCTTCGCCCGCTGCTTGCTCGCCGGCCCGAACACCCCGCTGTACCTGACAAGGTGTCGGCGCGGTGGCGGGATGATCCCGACCAGCCGGCGCAAGAACGCGACCGGCTCCATCACCAGGTGGGTGCGCCCGTCGGGCCACGGCCGCTTGAGCTTGTACGAGACGCGACCGCCGTCGGTCCACGCCAGGCGCTCCAGCGCGAACGCAGGCCGCGCCCCATAGCGGCACAGCCGCTCGAGCGCGTCGCGATCGTGCTCGGCGATCACGACGCCGGCATGCAACGAAAATCCCTCGCACCAGGTGCGCAGCCGCTCGGCCCCACGGATGAGCGCGCTCGCATCTCTCGGTGATCGCCAGGTGCCGGCGGCTTCGGCCTGGACCTGGGCGAGCACATCGGGCACCGCGTTGTCATCAACATTGCCGTCGGCCGCGTCCTCTGCGAATCGGCGAGCGATCCGGCGCATGATCCGGTCGAGGATCGCGAGCACCTCGGCGTTCGTCGGGACCGGCAGCATCTCGAACCGGAGACCCTCACCGTCCTTGACGAACACGCCGTCGGGGACGACCAGGTGATAGTGCACGTTCAAGTTCACGAGACCACCAAACCGCTGCACGAACGTCACGGGTCAACGACGACCCAATTCCGCGCTTGCGCGCGACGCGCCTCTGCCACGCGCCGATCGCGCGAACGACGAGTCCACCGGTCCAACTCGTCCACGCCGGATCGCGCGCGAGCACGAGGCGCAGCGGTTTGGGAACCGTGAACACCCACTGTCGGTATGGCGCGCGCGGCAGCACGCGATCCACCAGATGCGCGGCGGTGTCTGCCATGCGTCGCGCGGTGCAGCTCGGACAGATTCCGCGCCGCTTGCAGCTGAACGCGACCACGATCTCGTCGTGACAGGTCTGACAGCGCACGCGCGCGAAGCCGTGCGCGAGGATACCGCACCGCAGATACGCGGCGAGCTCGCGCTCGACATAGCGAGGTACCCCACCGCCCTCGGGGTCGGCGTCGCGCAGCTCGCCGAGCGCGTCTGCGCGTGCCCCGCGACGAGCTCGTGCAGCACGGTTCGCCCGGGCGCGCGACGCCGGTAGCTGCCGAGCGTTTGTCCGGCCGCTCCGGACGTTCGTTCGTAAAGACCGCCGGCCAGCACGTGCCCGTGCTCTGAAAGTTCCGCGCCCGAACAGCACGTCCACACGTCGCGTACTTGAGCACGTCGTGTCCGAACCTCGGACGCCTGGCAACACGACCGGCCGGGTCCTCGTTGCCCTCACGCCGGGACCGGACAGCGCGTATCGAATCACATCGCTCGCCGATCCGGACGACACGCGAGACATCGCTCGCCGATCCGGACGACACGCGAGAGATTCGATCCGGATGATACGCGAGAGATAACACGCGCGAGATTCGATCCGGACGATACGCAGAGATAGAGAAAACAACCTCGGTCTTCGCCAGGCTCGAAGTGCCGCTATGAAACAGCGCATTCTTGACGTCTACCACCCAGCAAACCACCCTTCGATCGTGTCGCGCGGTGTCGGTTGGTGCCGCTCGGTGTCGAGCAAGAGGTTGAAATGGCTCCATCGCGCGAAATCGTCGTCAGGTGGTCGTGACCTGCAAAACCACCATTCCTCAGTTCGAATCTGGGTCCAGAGACCTCAGCGGAAACGCTGAGGTCTTTCGCTCTGAGCGCCGGCTCAGACACCCTGGATCGCGCGGCGCTCCCTCTCGTTAGGCGACGAGTCTGCGGGCGACGACTCGCTCCTCGTGCTCGAAGGCGTCGGCGAAGCTGTCCGCCTCCGCGCTGGTCATGCCTATTGCACGCGCCTCGTTTCGCCACACCGCCACAGCCGCTTCGACTTCGCCAAGGATTCGAATGGCGCGGTCCTCGATCCGGAAGTACCGCGCCACGGACATCAGGGCGCCGAGCCGCGCCGCCGGGCCCGTGTCGGCAGAGATCCAGGTCTTCAGCTCGCGCTGCCGCTCTGGCGATGGATTCACATCGAACGCAGGCGCTAGGTGCCATCGCCCGTGGCCGGCATACAGGAACCCGTGATTCATCAGATGATCGTCGATGTTCGTGATGAGGATGGAGTACGCGATCCGGCGCCAGAGCTCGTCGAGATCGGCTTGCACGT
>JAYVWH010000548.1:0-2677 GCA_043786265.1 Kofleriaceae bacterium
CGACCAGCTCGCCGAAGTGGTGACTCGCCGGATCCTCGGCGGCGATTGCTCGCCCGGTGACAAGCCGCCACGGCCGGCGCATCGCATCGTGGTGCACAAGTGCGACGACTGCGGTCGTGCGTGGCAAGAAGGCCGAGGGCGCTGGATCCAGCTGCGGGAAGCAGATCTCGCGCTCGCCGAGTGCGACGCCGTGATCGTCCACGAGAACAACCAGGCCGAGCCGCGCGCCGAGGCCAAGGCGCCGACGACCAGCAAACGCACCAACCCGTCCACAGACACGAGTGGTCACTTATTTGCTCTGCTCGGGTCACCACAAATTGCATCATGGGGGCCTCCTTTCGATTTCGGGCCGCGCACCCGACGAGCTCGTGTTCATGCGTGATGGCATGCGCCTCGTCGACGCGCGCTCCAGCATCGAAGTGTGCGCCGTCGAAACGGTGCGGGATACGGTGCGGGCGACTTCGGCACCGGTCGCTCGCAAACGGTTCGCCGATGTCGTGAAGCTCGAGCAGGCCGCTCGATCCAAGGACAGTGGATCTGAGCCGGCGTCCGCCGATCGCCCCGGACAGCGATCGCGTCCGGCACGCGGTCCGCACAATCTGGAACTTGGAAACAAAATCCACGGATCGCCTCCGCTGACTGTCGTCAGTGTCGTCACTGTCGTCACTGTCGTCAGTGTCAGCGGCGCGCCACTCGTTCGCGCGTTGATGCGATCAGAGCGTGAGACGCGGTAGCTCGGCACTACGCTCTGGGTCTCGCCCCGATCGTCCCTCCGGAAGCGTGGGGCTCGCCCGAGCGGCGCCAGCCGAGGTAGGCTCGCACGCGATGCGACCAGTGGTGACAGCGGCGGAGATGCGGGCCCTTGACCGCGCGACGATCGATGACATCGGCCTGCCGGCGCTGACGCTGATGGAGACGGCGGGCCGCGCCGTCGCGCATGTCGCGCAGGAGATGCTCGGGGACGACCACGGTCATGTTGCGGTGGTCTGCGGTCCCGGCAACAATGGTGGCGACGGCTTCGTTGCGGCGCGCGTGCTACGCGATGCCGGCATCGATGCAACGGTGTATCTGCCGGTGGGCCGGTCGAGCCTCCGGGGTGATGCAGCAACGCACCTCGCGATCCTCGAGCGCGCTGGCGGACGCGTTCGCATGTGCGATACGCCAGCGCTGCTCGGGGCCGTCCGCGACGAGATCGCCGGAGCGACGCTCGTCATCGATGCGCTGTTCGGCGTGGGCCTCGCCCGTCCGATCGAGGGTCACCTCGCCGAGGTGGTCGCCGCGATCAACGGCGCCGGTCACTGCCTTGCGGTGGATGTTCCGTCGGGGCTCGACACGGATACCGGGCGGGTGCTCGGTACATGCGTGCACGCGACGGGCACCGTCACGATGGGGGCGCTCAAGATCGCGCTCGCCAGCGCGCCCGGTTTCGCTCACTGCGGTGCGATCGACGTCGTCGACATCGGCATTCCGAGTGGAGTGCTCGCGACGCAGGTCGTACGTGCCGGCGTTGTCGAAATGGCCGACGTCACGAGCTGGCTGCCGCGCGCGGGCGTGATGGACCACAAGGGGACTCGCGGCCACGTGCTGATCATCGGAGGCATGCCGGGCATGCGCGGTGCCGGGCGACTTTGTGCGAATGCTGCGCTGCGCGGCGGGGCAGGGCTGGTCACCTTTGCAACCGCGGGCGAGGTCGCTGCTGACGACTCGGTGATGACGAAGGTGCTGCCGACCCAGCTCGGCGACCTCACCGCGAACAAGGGCGCGATCGTGATCGGTCCGGGGCTCGGACAGTCAGAACCTGCGGCCGGGTGGGTGGACGAGGTGCTAGCGTCAGGCGTGCCGGCGGTCCTCGATGCCGACGCGCTGAACCTCCTTGCTGGCATCGTCGAAGCGGTGAAGCAGGCCGCCGGGCCCGTCGTGCTCACGCCTCATCCCGGGGAGGCCGCGCGCCTGCTCGGCATCACGACGTCAGAGGTCGAAGCAGATCGACTCGCGGCCGCGCGTGCCCTCGCGACGCGCTCGCATGCGGTGGTCGTGCTCAAAGGTGCGCGGACGATCGTGTGTGACGGCACGCTCGACGACGACTTCTGCTCGATCAACCCGACCGGCGGCCCAGAGCTCGCGACCGGCGGCAGCGGCGACGTGCTCGCCGGCTTGATCGGTGCGTTGCTCGCGCAGGGCGTGAGTGCGGTCGACGCGGCGCGTGCAGGTGTGTTTCTTCACGGCCTCGCCGGCGAACGGTTGGCCGCTCAGCACGGGAGCCGAGGTGTGATCTCGTCCGACCTTCCCGTCGCGATTGCGGGAGTGCTCAAGGAGATCCCGCGTCCCGCTTGAGACGAAGGCTGTGTCTGCCCGACCGCGTCGCCAAAAAGACGCTGTAACGACAGGTAGTTAGATCTGGCACACGGGGTGCTTTAAGTCCGGGCATGTCGCGTAACTCGAAGCAGCAGCCGGCCACGTCTCGCATCGTTCGCAAGTCCGTCACCGCCCCCAAGGCGTTGCGGGTCGTCGACGGCGGCAAGTCCAAGGCTGCCGCCGCTACCGGTGTCCACGCGGAGTTTCTGACCGCGTGCCTGCCGCACCAGGCGGAGATGTTCGGTGTCGCGATGCGCATCTGCCGTGACCCGGACATGGCGAAGGACCTCGTACAGGAGACGCTGCTCCGCGCCATGGTCGC
>JAYVWH010000549.1:0-2564 GCA_043786265.1 Kofleriaceae bacterium
TCTCGCGCGGCGGTGGTTCGCCATCGCGCTCGCGAACCAGCAGCGGCACGAGCATGATCGCGAACAGCACGCACGCCTGCGCGGTCAGTGCGAAATCGAGCCCGTGCCACGCGATCAGCTTCGCCACGCCGACGCCGCCGAGCGCACCACCGAAGTATTTCGAGCCGTACATCAGACCATTCGCGCGGCCACGCTCCTCCTCGGGCAGGATGTCGACCGCGAGCGCGTCGACCGAGACGTCTTGCAGCGCGTTAAACACGGTGTGGATGAAGACCATCCATGCGAGCAGCTTGATCTGCGTCGCGACGTCGAGGGCGATCATCGACACGATCGTCACCGTCATCATCGCCTGCGCGAACACGATCCACGGCCGCCGCCTACCGAATCGGCGGATCGTGAACCGATCGATCAGCGGTCCCCACACCCACTTGAATGCGTACGGCAGCGTCGTGAACGACAGCGTTGTCGACACGACGGCGAAGTCGAGCTTCCTCTCGACCAGGTAACCCGGCAGCGTCGTCGCCATGAATCCCCACGGGATGCCCTGCGCGACGTAGAGCGCACATAGCGTGAAGATTCGCAGCCAGCGACGCTCGGCCAGACTCATCGGTTACTCGTGCTGTGCGGGGCGACCGAGACCAACGCCGACGGTCAACGATGCGCCGATTTGATAATACATGCCCGCATCCTGTTCCTCGCCAAACCGGAAGCCGTGGTAGGTCGCGGCCTGCGTGTCGCGGCGCTTGCTCGAGCCAAAGCCAACCACGCCGAGCGAGACCCCCTCGACCACCGCACGGCGATAGCCGAGGTAAGGCTCGAGCGGGGTGTCGCCGTCTTTGCCGAAGATGCGGCCGCCGACTAGCAGCCCTCGCATCGGTAGCCAGCGATCGACATCCAGCAGCAACGACGCATTGTTGATCGCCGCGCCCTTGGCCTCGTTCTGCGCGGCCTGGCTCGCCATGAAGCCGGGAACAACACCGATCGTCCCTTCCACACCGGGCCGCCCCAGCGGCATCGCAGAAATTCCCGTGGTCGCGGGCATCGGACCGAGCGACGTGCACGCGGCCGTCAGGACGAGGGGGAAAGCGGCGCGCTTCATGTTCTCTTGATAGTCTCATCCACTTCCCCCGATGACGTACAAGCCAAAACGCAAGTCCAAGCACGAGTGAGCTGGCGGCTGCGCTTCCGGCGTTTGCGTGCCCTGCAGATCGAGCGGCTCGTGATCCGTCCGTTCATGCTCGAGACACCGCGGCTCGATGTACTTGTCGAAGCAGGTCACGTCGTTCTGCTGTTTCCGCCGGTCAAGAGCGGCAAGATGCAGGAGATCGGCGTCGCCGAGGAAGCGACTATCACGGTGATCGGCAGCGTGCTCCGCGATGGCGTCGCCGGTGGTGATAACCGCTTCCGTAAGCGACATGCCTGCGCGCCGATTTCTCGCCCGCTAGCGCGCCACCAGTTACGACGGATCGCATGCAGCGCTTCGCAGTCGTCGCGGTCGTCCTCGGTGGTTGTCTCTCGAATCCGACCGTCGAGATCGATCACTCCTCGCTCGACATCGCGCGCGGTACCGCGTCAGAAGTCCTCGTGTCGCTCGATGGCGCGCCGGTCTCCGATCTCGACGAGCTGTTGTGGTCGGTCGAGAACGACGCGCTCGTGTCGGTGACGCGGTCCTACGACGGCGTCCACCTGCGGATCGGTGGCGACAACGAGGGCGAGACAGTCGTTCACGTCAATTCACATGGCCAGGACCTCCCGATCTCCGTCCGCGTCGGGCCGCCCGCGATCGTCCTCTTGTGGACCGAGCCGAGCCGCGTCGACGTCGTCCGCGGTGGCGAGGTTCAGGTAAGGGCCAAGATCCTCGACACGCTCTCCCGGGTCGTCGACATCACATTCGACAGCCGCTGGAACGTGCGCGACCGCTCGATCGTGAGCCTCGACCAGGCAGGCATGATGCTCCACGCCGTGGAAGCGGGGGAGACGACGCTTCACGTCTCACACGACGGTAGCTCCGCACTCGTACCCGTCGCCGTCTTCAAATGAAGCGACGGCTCCGGTAGGGTTCTGCTCGAGATGTCGAGCGACGAGACCGCCATTGAGTACCTGCGGTCCCCGCTCGCGATCCGGGCCCGCTGCGAGAATGTCTTGGAGGCCGGCATCAGCGGCCAGCTCGCGCACTTTGCAATCGACTTTGGCGCGATGCCCAACGTGGTCGACGAAGTCATCGCCGTCACGCGCGCGCAGTACCCGAGCCTCGTGATCCCGGTCCACGGCCGGATGAATCACTTCCGTGCGGGCGGTGTCGATCGGGTCGCGGCGCTCGATGGGAAGCTCAACGCGCTTCCCATCGACGAACGCGCGCGGTCGTGGATCGATCTCGCGATGGTCAGCGTCCTGCTCGATGCGGGGGCGGGCGATGCTTGGCGGTTTCGCGAGGCGGGCACCGGTCAATTGATCAGCCGCTCGGAAGGCCTCGCCGTTGCCAGCTACTGGGCGTTTCGCACCGGTCTGTTCTCGTCGGAGCCGACGACACATCCGTTTCGTGTCGACGCGAGTGCGCTCAAGGC
>JAYVWH010000550.1:0-2448 GCA_043786265.1 Kofleriaceae bacterium
TAGGATCAACCGAGCGGTTCGATCGACGTCGTCTGCAAGAAGTACGTGTGACCGTCGCCCTTCGCGTTGGCCTTCTCGACCGCCGCGTCCGCCGCCTCCTTGGTGTAGACGATCTTCTTCACCACCACCCACGTCTCCGGTGCACCCGACCGATCGTCGGCAACACCGACCATCGCAAACGCACGGAGATTCGTTCTCGCTTCAGTCATTTGATCACCGCCAGGCGCGGAGAGCGCTTTGGCTTGGAGAGAACGTTCTTCGCAACCGCGAGTGCAGTCTTGGACGCGATGTCCATGAACCGGAGCGCGTTCTCGGAGTCGGGGCTCGCCACGATCACGGGCACACCGGAATCGCCGCCGAACCGGATCCGCGTATCGATGGGAATCTCGCCGAAGAACTTGGCGCCGATTTCCTGCGCGAGCCGCTTACCGCCGCCGTGACTGAAGATCTCGTCGACGTGGCCGCATGCCGGGCACTTGTAGGTGCTCATGTTCTCGATGATGCCGAGGATCGGAATCTCGACCTTCTCGAACATCGCGATACCCTTGACGACATCGACGATCGAGACCTCCTGCGGCGTCGTCACCATCACGCTGCCCGCAATCGGGATCAGCTGTGACAGCGAGAGCTGCACGTCGCCGGTGCCGGGCGGTAGGTCGCAGATGAGGTAATCGAGGTCCCCCCAGTCGACATCGCCGAGGAACTGCTGCAGTAGCTTGTGCACCATCGGACCGCGCCACACGACCGCTTCGTTTTTGTCCACGAAGAAGCCGACCGAGATCACGCGCATGCCGTAGTGGATCGCCGGCACGATGCGCGAGTCCTTCGACGCTTGCGGTGCGACTTCCGGTGCGCCGAGCATCGTCGGAATCGACGGGCCGAACACGTCGGCATCGAGCAGGCCAACCTTCGCGCCGTGGCGCACGAGCGCGAGCGCGAGGTTGACCGCGACGGTGGACTTGCCCACGCCACCCTTCCCGGCGGCGACCGCGATCACGTTGCGCGGGCCCTTCAGCACGGCCTTGTCGCTCGGCGCGGGCTGATACGCGGTGTTGACCTCGGAGATGACAGTGACGCGCTTGGCACCGACTGCCTTGACCGCGGTCTCGACGCGCGACTGCAGCTCCTTGCGCGATGTCAGCGGATACGCGTGCGTCGGAATGTCGAGCCGGACGAGCACGTCGTCGCCGCTGATCTCGACTGCTTTCAGGATCCGGTAACTGACGATATCTGCCTCGAGCTCGGGGTCGATGACCTTGGCGAGCGCGTCGCGAACCTGTGTTTCATTGATCATGGCAGATGTCCCAGCTTGAGCCGCTTGGCCTCGAGATAGTCAGCGTTATGCTCCGACGCGCCGACCCAGTGGGCCTCGAGCGCATCGACGCGCACACCCGCACCTGCAAGGCCGGCTTGCTTCGCGGGATTGTTCGTCATCAGGCGGATGCTCTGGACTCCAAGGTCGGCAAGGATCCCCGCGGCTAGTTCGTAGGACCGTCCGTCGGCTTCAAAGCCGAGCGCGAGGTTCGCTTCGACCGTGTCTTTGCCCTCGTCCTGAAGCTGGTACGCGTGGACCTTGTTGCCAAGGCCGATGCCGCGCCCTTCCTGAACCATGTAGACAAGCACGCCGCGATCCTCGCGCGCGATTCGCGCGAGCGCGGCATCGAGCTGGGCCCGGCAGTCGCAGCGCAGGCTGCCCATGACCTCACCGGTGAAGCAGCTCGAGTGGACGCGCACCAGGACATCGGGTCCCGCGACCTCGCCCATGACCATCGCCACGTGCTCCTCGTGCTCGATCCCGACCGCGCTTGCCCCTGCGCCACCTGCCGCCCCGGTCCGATACACGACCACGCGAAACTCGCCGTGGAGGGTCGGCAGGCGGGCTTCGGAATACCTCGTAAGCATGCAGGTTGGGCGTGTATGGCGCCCCTCATCGCGGATGTCAATCGAGGCCCGTACCACGTGCTAAACTAGACCAGCGATGGCAGTTCGACCGACCGTAATCTGGCCCGATCCGCGACTCCGCGAGCCCACGATCGCGATCACCGCGGTCGACGACTCTGTCCGTGCGCTATACCAGGATCTGTGCGACTCCATGTACGCCGAGAGCGGCCTTGGCATGGCGGCGCCTCAGATCGGTGATAGCCGGAAGATGTTCATCGTCGAGCCCAAGCTCGCCGGTCTCACCGAGACCGACCCGCCCGTATGTCTGATGAACGCCGAGGTCATCGAGACCAGCGACGACGTCCAGGACAGCGAAGAAGGCTGCCTGTCATTCCCCGACATCTACATCAAGGTGAAGCGCCCAATGCACTGCAAGGTCCGCTACCTGGGCCTCGACGGCGCGACCCACGAGATCGATGGCGAGGCGCTGATGGCCCGCTGCCTGCTGCACGAGAATGACCACCTGACCGGGAAGCTGCTCGTCGACTTCGTCGGCCCGCTCAAGCG
>JAYVWH010000551.1:0-7402 GCA_043786265.1 Kofleriaceae bacterium
AAGATGAAGTGGCGCGACAACGCGAAAAAGATGGTGTTCCTCGTCGGCGACGCTCCGCCGGCAAGCCGCGGCGAAGTCCCGCGCTTCGATGTGAGCGCGCGCGATGCAGCGCGCATGCAGATCAAGATCAACACGATTCGCTGCGGCCAGGATGGCGAGACGGCCAACGCGTGGCAGCAGATCGCATCGATCGGTGACGGCTCGTTCTCGACCGTCCAGCAGGACGGCGGCGTGCAGCAGGTCGCGACGCCGTACGACACGCAGATGGCGACTCTGGCCGCCGAGATCGATTCGACCACGATGTACTACGGTCATGCCGACGGTCGCCGCGCCTATGACAGCAAGCGCGCGGCTGTTGCGGCAGCGCCTGCGTCTGCGGCGGCCGATCGCGGTGCGTACTACGCCAAGGGTGGTGGTGAAGGTGGTGGTGCCGGCGCGGCGAAGGCGAGCGAGGACGTGGTTGCGGGTGTTGCGACGGGCGCGATGAGCCTCGACTCGCTCGATGACGAGAGCATGCCGTCCGAGATGCGCGGAAAGTCGAAGGAGGAGCTCAAGACGGAGATCGCGGCGCGGGCCGAGAAGCGCAGCAGTGCGCAAAAGAAGATCGTCGAGCTGACCAAACAGCGCGACGAGTACCTCAAGGCCAATGCAGGCTCGAAGGCTGATGCCTTCGACGGCGCGGTCAAGACGACCCTCGAAGCGCAGCTCAAGTAGCGCGGCACGAAGCTGCCCTCAGCTCGCGAAAGCGTGCTAAGTCGCCCCGATGCAGTTTGCAGAGCTCGGGCTGATTCCGCCTATCGCGCAGGCGGTCGCAGCAGAGGGCTACGAGAAACCCACACCGATCCAGGAACGCGCGATTCCTCATGTCCTCGCCGGGCGCGATCTGCTCGGCCTCGCTCAAACCGGAACTGGCAAGACCGCAGCATTTGCGCTGCCGATCCTGCAGCGGCTTGCCGAGATCTCTGGTGGCCGCGGCCACAAGTACATCCGCTGCCTGGTGCTCACCCCGACGCGTGAGCTCGCGTCGCAGATCGCCGAGAGCTTTACGACCTACGGCAAGAACCTGCCGCTGAAGACCACCGTGATCTTCGGTGGCGTCGGCATGGAGGCGCAGCGTCAGGCGCTCAAGCGCGGCATCGACATCCTCGTCGCGACGCCGGGCCGGCTCCTCGATCTCGTCGGGCAGGGCCTCGTCAATCTGCAGCACCTCGAAGTGTTCGTGCTCGACGAAGCCGACCGCATGCTGGACATGGGCTTCATCCATGACGTCAAGCGCGTGATCGGCCTCTTGCCTTCGCGCCGCCAGACGCTGTTCTTCTCGGCGACGATGCCGCGCGAGGCGCAGGAGCTGGCCGATCGCTTGCTCGTCAAGCCCGAGACGGTCGCGGTCACGCCGCCGGCGACGACGGCCGAGCGCGTCGATCAGGAAGTGTTCTACGTCGAGAAGGGCGACAAGCGCGCCCTGCTCGTCGACGTGCTGCGTGACATCACGATGAGCCGCGTGCTCGTGTTCTCGCGCACCAAGCATGGCGCGAACCGGATCGCCGAGCACCTCGAGCAGGCAGGTGTCGGCGCCGAGGCGATTCACGGCAACAAGTCACAGAATGCGCGCGAGCGCGCTCTGGCGAACTTCAAGGCGGGCAAGATCCGCGTGCTCGTCGCGACGGACATTGCTGCGCGCGGCATCGACATCGACGAGGTCAGCCACGTCGTCAACTTCGACGTCCCCGAGGTCCCCGAGACCTACGTGCACCGCATCGGCCGCACCGCGCGCGCGGGCGCGTCGGGCATGGCGATGACGTTCGTCGAGCACGAAGAGCGTATTGACTGGCGCAACATCATCAAGCTGACGCGGCAGGACATCCCGGTCGTCGAAGGCCATCCGTATCAATCGCGCATCCCGATGAGCGCGGCCCCTCCTCCGTCGACGAAGACGAACGGTCGCAACGGTGGTGGCCGCGGCGGCCGAAGCGGTGGCGGTGGCGGCGGCGGCGGCAATCGTCGCCGGCGCTGAGCTCAGGCGCGGAACAATGCCGGGACGAGATCGTCCGATGTTCCGGCCTGGCACTCCGAGAATAGCTCGCGCGACTCGGCATCGATCTCGAGGTTGAGCAGCAAGCGTCGTGCGCCCGCATAAGCGGCCCACTTCACGAAGCTGGCCGCGGGTGTGACGGTGCCCGACGTACCGATCGCAACGAATAGATCGCAGTCGCGCAGCGCACGCTTCGCGGTGTGCTCGGCCTCGGCGGGAATCTCCTCGCCGAACAGGACCACACTGGGCCGCATCAGCTGACCGCAGTGCTGCGGCTCGACCGGCAGCGTCTGCTCCGCCGAACACTTCTCGCAGCGCCAGCGCGCGAGGCTGCCGTGGAACTCGCAGACCCGCTTGTTGCCGGCACGGGTGTGAAGGCTGTCGACGTTCTGGGTGATCACGAGAAAATTCGCCGACGCGGGGAGCGCGGCCTCGAACGCCGCGAGGGCGCGATGGGCCGCCGTCGGCTCGACCGTCTTTGTCGCCTGGTAGAACGACCAGAACATCGTGCACACCTCGTCGTGGCGCGTGGCGAACGCCTCCGCGGTATTGAGCGCGACGTTGGCGGGGTTGTTCCATAGTCCGCCGGGCCCCCGGTACGTCGGCAGGCCCGCCGACTTGGACATCCCCGCACCAGTGAGCACGACGATGTTGCGATAGCCCCCGAGTCCCATCCACTTAGTGTAGCGGAGACAATAAGAGCCGCAAGCACGAAATCAGCAAGGTCCGGCTCTGCCGGACCGCGCAGCGCCGCCGAAGGCGGTGCGCAGGTCGATCAACGCCAGTCGGTGACGGCCTGGCGCAGCTCGCCGAGGCGGGCCTTCGACAGGGAGCCGACGGCGGCGACGACAAGGTGCTGTGGTGACAGCACTTGCTCGGCGACGCGCACGACATCGTCGACGGTGACCATCTGGATCTGGGCGAGGCGCTCCGACAACTTGGGCGGCTTGTAGTAGAGCGCCGTACCGCCAAACCAGCCCGCCATCGTCGACGCATCGTCGATCGACGCGAGGGTCTCGTAGCGGTAGCGCACGCGGGCCTTCGCGAGCTCGTCGTCGGTGACCTTGCCCTGGCGCAGCCCATCGAGGAGCAGGAGCAGCTCGCGAACAAGCGCGGGGACTTTTGCGTTGGCGGTGGCACCGGCGATCTCGAACAGCGCGGCATCGGCGAGTGGCTCGATCGCTGCGTGGATCGAATAGGCGAGGCCCTTCTGATCGGCGAGCGTGTAGTGCAGCCGCGTCGACATGCCGTCGTCGAGCACGCGCAGCAACGCGACGAGGGCGGTGTATGCGGGGTCGAGCTCGGGCACCGCGCGGAACACGACGGCGAGCGAGGTCTGCGAGCCGGCATCGCGAACGTGCTGCATGCGCGGGCCGACCGCATGCGGCGGAGCGGCGGGGACTTCGGCGCGCTTGCCACTCGGCATCGCGTGCAGCACGCGGGCCGCATGTTCGACGACGGGTCCGTGTGTCACCGGTCCCGCGATGCAGAGGTTCGCGTTGCGGGCGCCGTAGAACGTGGTGAAGTGACGCTGGACGTCGGCGAGCGAGAACCGCTCGACGTTGCCGCGCGGGCCGATGATGCGCTGGCCGAGCGGGTGGTCCTCGAATACCAGGCCGCGGGCGATGTCGTCCGCGTTGATCTCGACGCCGTGCTCGTCGTAGTCCTCGTTGATCTCTTCGAGGACCAGGGCGCGCTCGAGCTCGATGTCATCGAACCGGGGCCGGCCGAGCAGCTCCCCGAACAGCTCGATGGCGGCCGGAACGTGGTCTGGCTCCAGGGACAGCTGGAACAGCGTGTAATCGCGGCCGGTCTCGGCATGGAGCGTCGAGCCGAGGCGTTCGACGGCCGTGTTCAGGGCCAGCGAGGTCGGGTAGTGCTCGGTGCCCCGAAACAGCATGTGCTCGACGAAGTGGGACAGCCCGTTGTCGTCGGGGGACTCGAACCGGGCCCCTACTTTGATGAACAGGGCACACACCGCCGTGTGGAGGTGGGGCAGGGCGACCGTGGTGACCGCCAGCCCGTTATCAAGCGTCGTCGTCTCAACGGCCGGATCGAGCACAGGGGAGGCTTACCATGTGGTATCCAAGGGTCGGTCCGATGCTGCTCAAAAAGATCGTGATCGCGGAAGATGACGACTCCATCGCGCACATGGTCAGCATGGCGCTCGGCGACGCGGGTTATTTGTGTCTGCGCGCCAGAGATGGCGAAGAGGCGCTCAAGCTCGTGAAGGCCCACGATCCCGACCTCCTCGTACTCGACGTGATGATGCCGAGGGTGGACGGGTACGAGGTCGCGAAGCGGCTCAAAGCCGACGTGATGTGGTCGCGTACCCCGATCCTCATGCTCACCGCGCTGGCCGGAGTCGACAACGAGGTCACGGGCCTCGAAGCCGGCGCCGACGCGTACATGTCCAAGCCGTTCGACCTTCGGGAGTTCGGAGCGCGCTGCAAGGCGCTGATCCGGGCTGCGCGTCGCGAGCGCGATCGCAACCCGACGACGAACCTGCCCGGCTCGCGCGCGATCGACGAGGAGATCGAGGGGGCGCTCAAGAGCGGCAAGCCCACGTCGGTTGTCCACATCGACATCCTCAACTGGGATTCGTACGCCGACTCGATCGGCATCGCGCGCTCGGAAGACACGGTCAAGAACCTCGGCCAGTGGCTGCTCGATGCCGCGCGGCAATCGAGTGGCGGTGCGTTCGTCGGCCACATCGGTGGCTCGGACTTCATCGCCGTGCTGTCGCCCGAGCACCGCGACGTGTTCGTGCAGTTCGCGGAGTCGGCATTCGATGGCCATCGCGCGACGCTGCCGGGCGATGCGAAGACCCTCGCACTGGTCCTCGCGATCGCGAGCACCGACGGTCTCAAGCTGAACACCGGCGCCGACGATCTCGGCCGCCGCCTCGGCAAGGCGATGAAGATCGCAAAGGCCGGCGGCAAGACCGGTCACGTCGTGTACTCGGAGTAGCGGCGCTCTCGTGCCCGACGGCGGTGACGACTCCGATCGCAGTCACGACACCGATCCGCTAGCGGATACGCAGGCGCCCGCTCCCGAGGCGCCGGCTGCAAACAGCGGCAAGCGCCGCAATGTCCACGTCGGGGATTCGCTCGGTCGCTACGAGCTCGTCGAGGACGTCGGCGAGGGCGGGATGGCGAGTGTGTATCGCGCGCGCGACAGGGAGCTGCGGCGCGAGGTCGCGGTCAAGGTCCTGTTCCCGCACCTCGCACGCCGCGACGAAGTCGTGCACCGGTTTCATCGCGAGGCGCGCGCGGCCGCTGGCCTCGAACACGCAAACATCCTGCGCGTCTACGACGTCGGTGGTGGCGATGTGTCGAGCGGCAGCGACCTGATAGATCCCCCGTACATCGTGATGGAGCTGATCCGCGGGCGCTCGCTGCTCGGCGAGATCGAACAGCGCGGGCCGATGCTCGCCGAGGTCGCGGCGTGTCTCGGTGCCTTGCTCGCCGATGCGCTCGCCGTCGCGCACAAGGCCGGCATCATCCACCGCGACATCAAGCCTGCGAACGTCATGATCGATGGCACCGGGCGCGTGCTGCTTGCCGACTTTGGCGTCGCGCGGCTCGAGACCGAGGACTCGCTCGTCACGAAGACCGGCGCGCTGCTCGGCACGCCGGCGTACATGAGCCCCGAGCAAGCCGCGGGCGACATCGCGACCGCGAAGAGCGACCTCTACTCGCTCGGCGCGACGCTGTATCAGCTCTCGACCGGTCAGCTGCCGTACGCGGGCTCGCCCGCGAAGGTCCTCGCGCAGATCGCACTGGGCCAGTTGGTGTCGGCGGTGAAGAAGCGCACCGAGGTCGGCCCGGACCTGTCGCGGCTGATCGATCGGCTGATGGACGTCGAGACGACGGGCCGGCCGGCGAACGCCGTGGTCGTCGCCGAGGAGCTGCGTGCGATCCTGACTGCGAGCGGCTTTGGGGATCCGAAGGACGAGCTCGGCGCTTACTTCGCGGATCCCGATGCGTTCGTGAAGCAGAAGACGCCCGGCGTCGTCGCGGCGCTGGTGAAGGCTGGAGACAAGGCGATCTCCGAGGGCAAGTTGCCGCGCGCGATCGCGCTCGCCGACCGTGCGAGTGCACTTGCGCCGGATGATCCCGCGGTCGCTCAGCTGATCGCGACGGTGACCGAAGGTGGTCGATCGACGCAGCGCCGCAAGGTCCTGGCGATCGCGGGCCTCGGCTTGCTCGTCGCGGCGGGCGCGACGTTCGGCGCGACCCAGCTGTTTCGCGCTTCGCCTGCTGCGTTTCCGCCCGATGGTGCGCTCTTCGCCGTGGTGACCGATGGTCCGCCGGCCGATGCGGCGATCGCGAGCGCGACCGAGGACGCCGCGCCGATCGCGATGGTCACCGACGCCGCCGTGCCCGCACGTGATGCGGGGCTCGCCGTGCGAACGCGCGATGCGGCGGTGCGCGTGGTCGCCGTCGATGCGGCGCCGGTGTTGATCGACGCGGCCGTGGTCGCGACGGTCACGCCCGATGCGGCGGTCGCGCGTGCGACCGGATTCATCGTGGTGAAGAGCGATGCGTGGTGTGACGTCTCGATCGACAACGTCCCGCATGGCCGGAACAGCCCCAAGCCGATCGAGGTCGAGACCGGCACCCACACGGTCACGTGCGTGCAGACAACGGACAAGGGATGGTCGAGGCAGGTGACCGTGGCCGCGGGAGCGACCGTCTTCGCTTCCGGCTCACTACTCGCCGTCGAGGTCACGTTCGAGGTCGACGCGACGGTCAACGGCAAGGCCTACAAGAAGGGCCAGGTGGTCCCGATGCAGGGGGGCCGCCTCGAAATCGTCGTTGGAGGGACCAAGACCTATTTCAGCTTCACCCGCAGCTGCAAGGTCCGGAGCTCCCCCGAGATAGGCTGCTACCCCTAAATCCAAGACAGGCCTGTCGCGGTCTCTGCCTCGGGTACAATCGAGGCCTCGGCGAATCGGGGACTTGCAGGTGGCAGGCTCGTTGCATTATGACCGGACGTCGTGAGTCGCATCGCGTTTCTTGGCTGCGTCCTGATGGCCGGGTGTTTCTACACCGAGGCCATCAACCAGCGCCCGTCGATCGACATCCGCCAGACCTCGGCGGACGAGGTCTATCGCAAGAGCACGGTCACGCTCGAAGCGGTCGCGAACGACCCCGAGGGCCAGCTCGTGTTCTTTCAGTGGCGCGGCTATTCCTGCACCGACGCCAACGACTTCAGCACGTGCGACAGCGTGCCGTTCTACACGGAGATTCTCGACAAGGCGGCGTTCGAGGTGCCAGCTCGCCGCGTTGATGTCGACCTGCCGGTCGAGTCGATTCTCGTCGTGCTCGAGGCCAAGGATGATTATGGTGCGATCGCGCGCCCGAA
>JAYVWH010000552.1:0-6529 GCA_043786265.1 Kofleriaceae bacterium
CCTACAGCAAGCACGCCGTCACGGGTGGCAACTGCTACCCAGCCGGGTATCGCCGAACCCGTCGCAGCAGCTCCGAGCGCGCCGAGTGTGTCCCCGCAAGAAACTGCGGCACCGAAAGCGACTCCACTTCCCACGGCGATGGCCGAACCACTCATCGCAAAGAAACCCACCGTCCGACCGGCGAAGAGCGTCGCCAAGACGAAGCGGCCTGCAAAGCCGGCGTGGGACCCAGACGCGTTGACCCCCGAATGAACCATGCGACTCATCTGGCTCCTCCTCGTCGTCTTCCTTTCGATGGTCCCGTCGCGCGCCTCCGCGGACCCAGCCTCCGATGCCGAACGGCACTTCAAGCGCGCGAGGAGCTTCCACAAGCGCGGTGAGTACGCGAACGCATTGAAGGAGCTCACCGCTGCCTATGCCGCCGCGCCGACACCTGCACTGCTCTACGGAATCGCACAGACCCACGTGAAGCTTGGGCAGTGCGCCGAAGCGAACACATTCTACCAACGCTTCATCGACTCCAAGCCGAGCGAAGAAGCGGTCACTCGAGCGCTCGCAGCGATGGAGGCCTGTAAGACGCCCGGAGCGCCACCCGGGGCGCCCGGGGGGCCGTCGGGATCGACGGCATCTTCGCCACCGGAGGTAACGGCGAAGGAGCACTTCGCACGTGCCACATCCTTCCATAAGCAAGGTGACTACACGAGCGCGTTGCGCGAGCTCACGAGTGCGTATGACGCCGAGCCCACTCCTTCGCTCATGTACGCGATCGCGCAGACCCACGTGAAACTCGGGCAATGTTCCGAAGCGACGACGTTCTACGAGCGTTTCATCGACAGCAAACCTAAACCAGACGCGGTCGAACGAGCGCACGCAGCGATTGCCGCATGCAAGGCAAGCGCACCGAAAGCAGCGGCAGCGGCACCAGCCACGGCCTCGAAGCCGGTCGCGCCGTTGGCCGCAGCCGACCTGAAGAAAGCCGAGCTCCGTAACACGCCGGTGGAGATCGTTCGCACGGAGCCGCCGACCAAGCCCGTCGATATCAAAGCAGCTGCAGTCGCGCCGATGCAGCCGCAACGACCGGAGCTGGTCCGCGTCGACAGGGAGGATCGTTACGATCGCCATCCGACGCGGAAGTGGGCGTATGTCGGCGCCGGTGCGGGCGCTGGCGCAATGCTCGTCGGCACGATCTTCGGCTCTGCTGCGGACGCCACACAGAAGTCATTCGACGACGCCGGATGCGGCGACCGCGCCCAGGTCCTTGGTGCCGACGCAACCGCACAGTGCCTCGCGTTCGAACGCCGCGGCGCGCGCAACGTCCGCATTGGCAATGGATTTCTGATTGGAGGAGGCGGCGCGCTCGCCCTCTTTGCGGTCTTGCTCATCATCGACCCCGGCAACATCGAGCACCCCAAGCTCGAACCGCCCAAACTTTCAGGCGCCACCGTGAGCGTCTCGACTAACTCGGTCCACCTCAGCATTCCTTGGTGATGTGCACGTCATCTTTTAACCGCCTGCTGCTGCAGATGCTCCTATGCATCGCTACGAGTTGTGGGTATGCATTCGACGGCGCCGATTTCTCCGACCGCCGATGTGTCGCGGATGGGGATTGCCGTCCAGACGAGTCGTGCATCGCCAGGATGTGCCATCAAAGACAGTGCACCGCGGCAATCGACTGTGGGCTTGATAACCAGCAGGCATGTGTCGAGGGTGGGTGTGTCGCGCAGGACTGCGCTTCAATCGATGACTGCTCGGTCGGTTACGAGTGTCTCGGTGGGATGTGCACAAAGGGTTGCCCGGATCACGACGGAGATGGCGTCGGCGCCGGCGCCGGATGCACCGCCATACCGGACTGCGACGATGCGGAACCGCTTGAAGCGCCCGGCCTCGTCGAGGGGCCCAAAGGCGACCTCAGCTGCAGCGACGGCAAGGACAACGACTGCAACGGCAAGACGGACCAGTCCGAACCGAACTGCATGGCAGCCTGCGGAAACGGCAGGGACGACGACGGCGATGGGCGTGTCGACGCACTCGATCCTGGCTGCTCCGACCCCAATGACAACGACGAGCACGGAACCGCGATCTGCGATAACGGCATCGACGATGACTTTGATGGCCTCTTGGACTTCCGCACGGATTCGATGCGAGATCCTGGCTGCCTCTCCCCCGGCGATAGCAGCGAGCTCTCGGGATCCGTTTGCAATGACGGTGTCGACAATGACGGCGATGGCCACTCCGACTACAGAATAGATGGCTCCGGCGATCGCGGCTGCCGCGACGCACAGGATGGGTCCGAGCGCGGCGCCGACACCTGTGACAACGGGCTCGACGACGACGACGACGGACGCGTTGATTACAACATCGACGTTGCGCGCGGCGACCCGGGCTGCACCGCATCGGACGACGATGACGAGGTCGGTACGCTGCCGTGCGACAACGGGCTCGACGACGACAGCGACGGCCGAACGGACTTTGCCGCGAGCGGCGGCGGCGATCCGGGTTGCCGAAGCGCGACGGATACGAGCGAGCACGACGTGGCACTGGCCTGCGACGACGGAATCGACAACGACAACGATGGACGTAGCGACTTCCATCTCGATGCGATGACCGACGACCCGGGGTGCTCCGAGCCGACCGATTCGTCCGAGCAGGGCGCACGCGCCTGCGACAACGGAGTCGACGATGATCTCGATGGACTGACCGACTTCCAGGTCAACGGCACGGGCGATCCCGATTGCAGTGCGCCGCTCGACATGACCGAGTGAACACGGCGCACATGCCCATACATACGGCGAACGATAGGCATGTGCGCCGACGGTAACGCTGTGGACCTGCCTGCGCACGGTGCGTACGATGAGGGATCATGGGATGCCTACGCCGATCATCGATCCTGCTTGCCATCGTGCTCGCCGGCTGCGGTAGCAAGTCCGGAAACAGCATTGACGCCAATGGTGACGACAGCGCGGGCAGCGACATCGACGCCAGCCCGGGGTGTGGTCTCGCGACGTGCTCGTCCCAATCTGCGACGTGCGGCCCTGTCGGCGATGGCTGTGGCGGCGTCATCGATTGCGGCATGTGCAGCGCGCCCGACTCGTGCGGCGGCGGCGGCCAGCTCTTCACCTGCGGCGCCGGTGGCACTGGGACCTGCACCCCACGCACGTGCACGGACGCGGGCGCGAACTGCGGTCGGGTTTCCGACCTGTGCGGCGGGCTGACGCCCGCTTGCGGTACCTGCGGCATGGGTGAAGCGTGTGGCGCCGGCGGTACTGCGAACGTGTGTGCGCCGATCGCCTCTTGTGTCGGGCCGCTGTGTACGTCGATCAATGCGTGCGCGGGCATGAACAAGACGTCGATCACCGGAAAGGTGACTGCGCCGGGTCACACGAATACGAACGTGTGGGGGCAGCCGGATCCGATTTACGGTGCGCTCGTGTATGTCCCGAACGGTACGGCCGGGGCGCCGTCCTATGGTGTCATGCCGTTCACGGCGGGCGTGTCGTGCGACTCGTGCACGAGCCTCGTCTCCGGATCGCCGGTGCGCAGCACGCTGACGGGCGTCAACGGCACGTTCACGCTGAACGATGTGCCTTGTGGCACGAACATCCCGATCGTGATCCAGCTCGGTCGCTGGCGCCGTCAGCTCACGATCCCGAGCGTAGCGTGCTGCGCGAACACGGCACTCACGGGCACGCAGACGCATCTGCCGCGCAACCAGACAGGCGAGACCGGCGACGTGCGCAGCGACATTCCGAAGATGGCGATCAGCACCGGCGACGTCGACACCCTGCACTGCGTGCTGCGCAAGATCGGCATCGAGGACTCCGAGTTCACGAACCCGAGCGCCGCCGGTCGCATCCACCTCTACCAGGACAACGGAGCGGTCATCAATAACAACACGCCGGCTGCATCGACGCTCTACGGGGACGCGACGCGGCTTGATGACTACGACATGACGTTGTTCGAGTGTGTCGGCGCGCGCGAGCCCAAGGCCACGGCGGACCAGACACGCGTGATCAACTACGCGAACGTCGGAGGACGGGTCTTCGCAACGCACTTCAGCTACGTCTGGCTGACGAACAGCGACGGCACCAACGGCAGCAACACCGCGCCCAAGCCGTTTTACCAGACCGCTGATTGGGACGTCGGCCAGGGCAGCTATGCGTCGACCCTGGGGCTCGTCGACCAGACGCTGCAAAGCGACACGTCCACACAGGCGCGACGCGTCGCGTTCGCACAATGGCTCCAGTTGGTGGGCGCGTCGACGACGCTCGGCGAAATCCCCGTCAACGTCGCCCGCAACGACTTCAACTCGGTCAACTCGACGCCGGGCACCATGTTGTCGACGCCGGCGCAAAGGTGGCTGCACACGACGGATGCATTCACGGGCCCGCTGCACTACACGTTCGATACGCCGATCGCGTACACGCCCGATCCGAAGCCGACCACTCAGTGTGGGCGCGTCCTGTTCAGCGACTTCCACGTCTCCGACGCACAGTCGGGCGGTTCCACGTTCCCAAGCGAGTGCACCGACGGAACCATGTCGCCCCAAGAAAAGACTCTCGAGTTCATGTTGTTCGACCTCGCGTCGTGCGTCGGTCCGCCACCGGGTGCGTGCACGCCGAAGACGTGCACACAGCTCGGTGTCACCTGCGGTCAGTCGGGAACTGGCTGCGATGACGGCGTCGTGCAGGACTGCGGCACGTGCCCGATGACCATGTGCACTCCGCGCACCTGCACGCAGGCGGGCGCTCAGTGCGGCATCATCGGCAACGGGTGCGGAAGCACCGTCGACTGCGGTCCCTGCCCGAGCGGCTCGTACTGCGGTGGCGGCGGCGCGAACCAGTGCGGCGGCATCATCCTCTAGGGCACGCCGGCGACCGGAGATCGTCCCTTTGGTCCCGTACAAGGATCTGACCGCGATCGGTGCCTACGAGATCAAGTGGGACGAGAGCATCGCGACCTCGGAGGATCGGTGCGTCAAGCTCAAGGTCAACCAGCCGATGAGCTGGGTCGGGCAACTCCACGACGCATCGGCTGAAGGCGTCCGGCGGCAGCACGCCGAACGCGTTTTTGACACGGTCAAGGACAACCTGAGCGGCCGCGAAGATGGGGTGGCGTGATCTCGCGTTTCTGAGGGCTGCGAGCGTCACTGCACGATGAGTGCGGCCTTCATCGTCGGATGCATGGTGCAGACGTAGTCGAGCTGCACGCCGTTTTGCGTCACGGCCCAGGTCCATTTGGCGCCCGGTTGTAGCGGTCCCGAGTCGAAGAAACCCGGGGATGTCACCGTGTGTGGAACGAGGTCGCTGTTCTTCCATACGACCAGGTCGCCGCGTTCGACGTGCAACGATGCGGGCACGAACTGCATGCCGCGAATCTCGACCTGGTACGTATGCGCCTCGCGTGGCTCGGACTTCGGGCCACAGGCAACGATCGCGAACAGAGCACCGAAGCCGAGTGCGCGCATCACATCTTGTGGCCGGCGTGTGCAGTCCCGGAACCGTCAGCGCTGCCACCGGCCGCGCCGCCGCTGAGCTTGGATTGCAGCATCTGGGCGTGGTCGAGGTGCGCCTGGAACGCCGGCTTGACGCTGACCAGCGTACTCATCAGGTCGGCGTTGCTCGCCGACCTGATGAGCTTGGTGTCGAGGGTCTCGATCACAACCTTGTGGTACGCGACCTCATTGTCGACGTAGGCCTTGTCGAACGCCGCTCCCTCGAGCTTCTCGAGGTTCGCGCGCGCCTCCGCGCCACCGGACGTCAGGCCTTTGCTCGCATCCGACTCCTCGGGGGTAACCTTGAGCTTCGTCACGAGGTCGGTCGCCGCCTTGTTCACCGCGGGTGTGGTCGGTGACCATCTGCTGTGCGAGCTTCTTGACGTCGGCGTTCTTCGACTTCTTGAGCGCCAGATTGCCCGCGTCGATGTCGACCTGATTTGCAGCGACCACGATCGCCGCGATCTGCGGATCGGTCAGCGTGGGCGCGGCAGCCGAGCCCTGATCCGAGCCCGCCTGGGCCATGCCGGCCGAGCCCGCCGAGCCGCCGGCGTCCGAGCCAGTCGTGACGGTGGCTGTGGCCACCGAACCGCTGCCGGTCGTCGACGTAGCATCCGTGTTCTTCTTCTTGCACGCGGGGGAAACCGCGAGCGCTGAAACCAACATGAGAGCAAACGAGGTGCGCATGGGAAGACAGTGATCGATCGGCCGCACCGCGTTACGGAGTTTCGCGCCTCTCACGGTGCCCTCCTATCTGAGGCTAGCTCACTGAGCGTCGGTGCCACGCTCAACGGCGACGGGCGCACGCGTAATGAAGCCGACGGGCGGGAGCGCGCCATGTGGCGCCAGCGCTCGGATGGCTGGGGTCGCGTCACATTGTGTCGCACCCTTAGGAAAAAACGATAGGGCACGTAGCGTGCAATTACGTGCACCTCGCAACGTGTCACTGATATTTGGTGCACCAACGATGTCCGGATCGGCGGGTCCCGCGATCGACGTGCTCGAGCCCGAGGACGTGCTCGGCATCGGCCTTGGCTC